>JBBQRM010000111.1:0-8332 GCA_038214855.1 Rhodobacterales bacterium
GCCACTTCGCCCTCAATCTCGTCCGAACCCAGACCGATAAGCGATCCATCAAGTCTCGACGAAAGATCGCAGGATGGTCACCGGACTATCTCCGGGCCATCCTCGCATCAGCCGCAGCCTGAATTGGATTCGGAGCCCTGGGCCGGGCGCCCTGGAGCGGGCAACATCTTAACGAGATGTAAAAACGCCTGTATTTCTCCAATGGTTTCAATGGCCGGACTCGTGTTGCACCGTGCAACACCGGACGGGCCTAGTCTCAGGCGCCCTCAAGGGGGCGGATCAGCCGCCGCATCGCGCGCCGCAGGCGGAACTCCCGCAGGCTGTCGATCAGGACCGCCGCGAAGATGATCAGCCCCTGGACCATCGGCTGGAGATAGAGGTTGGTGCCGGTGAACACGAGCCCGAGCTTGACCGTCTGGATCAGCGTCGCCCCCACCACGGCGCTGAGCGCCGAGCCGGTGCCGCCGAAGAGGCTGGCGCCGCCGAGCACCGCCGCGGCGATCACGTCGAACTCGCGCCCCTCGCCGAAGCCCGCGTCGAGCCGGCCGATCTGGGCGATCAGCACGAAGCCCGCGAGCCCCGCCGAGGCCGAGCACAGCACATAGACCCGCGCCCGAACCCACGCCACGGGCACGCCGGCCTTGCGCGCCGCCTCCGCATCGTTGCCCACCGCATAGACCTGCCGCCCGAAGGTGGTGCGCGACAGCACGACGTGGGCCGCCAGTGCCGTGGCCGCGAAGATCAGGATCGGCGCGGGGATGCCAAAGACCGCTGCCTGCCCGAAGGCGCGCATCTCCGGCGGGAAGTCGAACTGCCGCGAGGCGGTCAGCCAGGTGCCGAAGCCCCGGAAGAAGAACAGCGTCGACAGCGTGACGATGAACGGGATCACGTTGAGCCGCACGATGAAGACTGCATTGATCGCGCCCATCGCCGCCCCCGCCAGCACCGCGACACCCATCCCCGCCGCCACCCCGAGCCCCGCGTCGCGCATCACGGTGCCCGCGATCAGCGGCGCGAGATACATCACCGAGCCCACCGACAGGTCGATGCCGGCGGTCAGCAGCACGAAGGTCATGCCGACTGCGGCGATGCCGATGAAGGACGCCTGCTTGACGATGTTGCCGAGGCTGTCGGGCCCGAGGAAGACCGGCGCCTGGAGGCCGTAGAACGCCAGCACCAGCGCGAAGATGATCAGCGTCGCGTGGCGCAGCGCCAGCGCGAGCGCCCGTTCGGCGGCCGTGCCGGTCACGCCGCCCGCTCGCCGAAGGCGCTCGCGAGGATCGCCTCGCGGTCGAAGGGAGCCGCCGGGAAGCGGCCGGCGATCTCGCCGCGGCGCATGACCAGGATGCGGTCGGCCATGCCCATCAGCTCCTCAAGTTCCGACGAGATGAAGAGGATGGCGTTGCCCTCGGCGGCGATGCGGTCGGCGAGCGCGTAGATCTCGAACTTCGCACCGACATCGACGCCGCGGGTTGGCTCGTCGAGGATGAAGAGCCGCGGCGCGCGCATCAGCCACTTGCCGATCACCACCTTCTGCTGGTTGCCGCCCGAGAGCGCCTTGACCGGCTGCGTGGCGATGTCGCCCGCGCGGATGCCGAGCTCGGCCCGCGCGGCCTCGGTCCGGGCTGCGAGGGCTGCGCGGTCGACCAGCGCCGCGGGGCTGCGCCCGAAGCCGCGGATCGCGACGAGCCCGAGGTTGTCCGCGACCGGCGCCTCCATCATCAGTCCCTCCTCGCGGCGGTTCTCGGTGACGAAGGCGAGGCCGCGGGCAATGCGCGCGCGGGGGCCGGGCTCGAGAGCCTCGCCACTCAGCGTCGCGGTGCCGCCGGCATGGGTGTCGAGGCCGAAGAGGATACGCGCGAGCTCGGAACGGCCCGAGCCCATCAGCCCGAACAAGCCCAGGATCTCGCCCGCCCGGATCTCGAAGCTCACGTCCTGAAGGATGCCGGGCTGGGTCAGGCCCTCGGCGCGGAAGACCACCTCGGAGCTCGGGCTGCGCGTGGGGTCGGGAAACATGCCGGCGAGCTCGCGGCCGATCATCGCGCGGATCATCCGCGGCACGTCGAACTCGCAGGCCGGCCCCTCGTCCACCAGACGTCCGTCGCGCAGCACAGCCACAAAGTCGCAGAGCCGCGCCACGTCGCCGAGGATGTGCGAGATGTAGATGATCGTGCTTCCCTCGGCGCGCAGGCGCTCGATCACCTCGAAGAGCCGGGCGGTCTCGCGCGGGGTGAGCGAGGTTGTGGGCTCGTCGAAGATGATCAGGTCCGCCTCGTTGTGCAGCGCCTTGGCGATCTCCACGAGCTGCCGCTCGCCGGGCGAGAGCGCGCCCACCTGCGTCTCGGGCGCCACGTCGAGATCGAGGCGGGCGAGCAGCTCGCGGGCGCGCGCGGCGATGGCGCGGCGGTCGATCAGGCCGAAACGACGGGGGAAGCCGTCGATGTAGAGGTTCTCGGCGACGCTGAGGTTGGTGAAGAGGTTGAGCTCCTGGTGGATGAAGGCGATGCCGGCGCGGGTCGCCTCCGCGGCATTGCGCGGCGCATAGAGCGCGTCGCGCCAGCGCATCGTGCCGGCCGAGGGCGCCGTGATGCCGCCGAGCATGTTCATCAGCGTGGACTTGCCCGCACCGTTCTCGCCGATCAGGCCGAGCACGCAGCCCTCGGCCACGTCGAGCGTGAGGTCGCTGACCGCGGGGACGCCGAAATAGTCCTTGGACAGGCTGCGGAGCTCGAGCGCGACGCTCACGGGCTCATGCCCTGCATCAGCCGGGTGCGCGCCACGTCCAGCAGCGCCGCCGCGAGGATCACCGCGCCCTTGACCATGTCGATGTGGAAGCTCGACAGGTTCATCAGGTTGAGCGTGTTCGACAGCAGCACGAAGAACAGCACTCCGAAGACGGTCCAGACGATCTTGCCCTTGCCGCCGAAGAGGCTGGTGCCGCCGATCACCACGGCGCCGATCACGTCGAGCAGCATCGTGCCTTCGCCGAGTGTCGGGCGGCCCGCCTCGAGCCGCGCGGAATAGAGCACCGAGCCGATCGCCGCACAGGCGCCCGAGATCATGAACACCTGCACGATCACCCGGCGCACCGGCACGCCGGAGATCTCGGCCGCGCGCCGGTTGCTGCCGATGGCGAAGACGTATCGCCCGAAGACCGTGCGATTGAGGGCGACATGCGCGAGCACCGCCACGGTGAGCGCGATCAGCATCGGGTAGCTGACGAAGGAATAGACCTGCCGGCGGGGGATCTGCGACGTCTCCTGAGCGCCGAAGTAGAGCGAGACGAGATCGCCCTTGCCAAGCCGCACGAAGCTCTCGGGCAGGCCGCGGATGTTTTCGGACTGGGTGAGGTAGATCGCGAAGGCCCCGAACACGATCAGGCTCACCAGCGTCACCATGAAGGGCGGCATCCGGAAGATCGCGACCGATGCGCCGTTGAGCGCGCCGATCGCGAGCCCCGTGGCCAGCATCGCCGCGAGCCCGAGGCCGAGCCCGCCGGGCACGCCGGCGAGCCAGCCGCCTTGCTCGGTGAGCATCACCCCCCAGAGCGGCGCGCGGGCGAGCACTTCGGGCGCGCCGGCAGTGGCCAGCAATGCGGCCCCCACGACGCTCGCGAGGCCGACGACCGCGCCCTGGCTCAGGTCGATGCCGGCGATGGTCAGAACGAAGGTCTGGCCGACCGCGACCACCAGGAGCGGCCACATGTTCGACAGCACGTTGGACAGATTGGCCGGATTCGTCAGCGTCGGCAGGAAGGGCGCCAGCACCGCGACATAGGCGAGCGACAGGTAGAGCACGAAGTAGTCCGACAGGAACACCGACGCCAGACGCCCTCCCGGCGAGTGGGACAGGCGCGCTTGCGAGGCGGGGTCGAGCATCTGAGTTTCCGGGCCGGATGGTCGCGCCGCCCGAAGCTCCGGGCGGCGCGGGGCCTCACCTGTCGAGGAAGCCTTCGGAGAGCAGGACGCAGCCCCACATGTCCATCTCGCGCTCGCCGATGTTCTCGGAGGTGAGCGCGAAGCCCGGGTCCTCGACGACGTTGTTGGGCTGGGCCTCGCCGGCCTCGACCGCCTCGAGGATCATCTGGAGCGCCGTCTCGGCCTCGAAATACAGGTCCTGCACCCCCGTCGCATCGACATAGCCGTCCTTGATCAGCTTGCAGGCGGTGGCGTCGCCGTCGAGCCCGCCCATCAGCACGTGCCCCTCCTCGTCGCGGGTCTTCCACATGCCGCGCGGCTCGAGCACCGAGCGGATGGTCGGAAACAGGAAGTCCGACGAGGTGAAGATCAGATCGATGTCGGGGTTGGCGGTGATCGCCGCCTCCAGATTGGCGAGTGCTGTGGCCGCGTCCCATTCCGAGGCGACCTCGATCGGCGTCTCGAACGCATCGCCGTGCTTCTCTATGGCGGCGTAGAAGCCTTCCTTGCGGCCTACGGCGTTGGGGTCGCCGAGATCGCCCACGACGATCAGCGGCTGGAGCTTGTCGCCGCCGGCCTCGGCCAAGGCCTGTTCGGCGAGGAAATCCACCGCCTGCTCCGCGATGGTGGCGTTGTCGGCGACGACGACGAGGCCCTTGGACAGGTCCGACGGCGGGCGGTTGAACACCGCGATCGGCACGTCGCTCGCCTGTGCCTCCTCGACGATGGTGACCGCACTTTCGCCGTCCTGCGGGATGAGGATGATCCCGTCCACGCCCTGCGCGATGCAGTCGCGCACCTGTTCGAGCTGGCGGTTGGCGTCCTCGTTGGCGTTGCGCTCGATCACCGTGTGGCCGGCTTCCTGGAGCGTCGAGGTGATCGCCTGGTGGCCCGCCACCCAGAACTCGGTCTCGAGGTCCTGGAAGGCAAAGCAGATCGTCGCGGCCGAGCCTGCGGTCGCGAAGCCCGTCGTCAGCGCCGCCGCGGCGGCCAGTGTCCTGATGCCCGTCATCTTGTCTCTCCTTTTGGTGTGTTTGCTTTGGATTGCCGTCAGGTCGCGGTCTCGGGGTGGCAGATGTCCTTGACCGAGGCCATCACCGCCTCGGGTGCGAATACCCGGTCGAGCCAGCCGTCGCGGAAGATCTGCGGGCGGGCCTTGTCGATCGCGTGCAGCGCGCCGTCGGAGAACTTGCCCTGCGGAAAGGCGCCGAAGGCGATGGCGAGCTCGATGTTCAGATGCCCGAGCATGAAATCCGCCGCCGCCTCCGCCGGCACGCCTCGGCGCACCGCCTCGTCGGTCGCCTCGCGCAGCGCGAGCGCCAGCGTCGCGCCCACCGTCTCCGAGAGCGCGGGCTCGAGGATCGCCATCTGCTCGACGGTGACGCGGTGCGAGCGCATCACCGGCGCATAGATCGCCCGCGCAACCTCCTCGCCGAGCGCGTAGTGTTCCTCCGGCCCCTGCATCAGCGCGCAGACGATGTGCTGGCGCGCCGCGACGCCGCCGAAGAAGTCGGAGCGCGCAGCGGCCTCGATCTCGTCGTTGAAGATCGGCGGATGGCAGGGGTGGGTGACGAAATAGCTGATGTCGGCCCGCTCGGGCAGCTCGCCCGCATGGGGCGCGGCGGCATCGAGCATCACGATCATCGTGCCGGGCGTGACGTCGCCGACGATCTCGTGCGCGACCGCGCCGATCAGCCGATCGGGAACCGCGAGCACCACCACCTCGGCGCGCTCCAGCGCCGTGTCGCGCTCGACGCAGTCGAGGCCGGTCGCCTGCTTCAGCCGCTCGCGACCCTCGCCCGAGACTTCCACGGGGGCGACTTCGAAGCGGGTGTTCTGGAGGTTGGTGGTCAGCCGCACCCCCATCTTTCCGCCGGCGCCCAGCAGCGCGATTCTCGTCATGATGCTCTCCTCGTCTCGCTTGCGGCCTCGCCGCCGTCTCTCAGCCGCAGGAAGAAATCCGGCGGCCCCATCTGTCCGCCCTTGAGCGCGATCTCGAGCGGCGCGCGCCCTTCGTCGGCGGTATGTCCGTGCAGCAGCGGCGCCCCTGCGCCCGCCGGGGCCGCAGCGGTCAGCGCGGCGATGCCGAGCGCACCCGTCGCGTTGCTCGACGTGTCGCCGCCGGCGATTGCGACGCGGCCGAGACCTGAGGCGCGCACGATCGCCGCGAGCGCCTCGCCCAGGCCGCGGCCGATCTCCGCGTTCATCTCGCCCGCGTCGCGGCCGCTCCGGGCGCGCGCCGCGGCGACGGCTTCGAGGGCCGGATCGCCAGGGCCGCGGGCGGTGTAGAGGATGGGGCTCGCACCTTCGCCGAGCGCTGCGAGGGCCGCCGCGACGCCGCGGCTGCATTCGGCCTCCCAGGCGGGCGGGTCCACTGCCAGCGCGGCGTCGAGCGCCACGACGCGAAACCCGGCGGCCTCGGCGACGGCAATCTGCTCGGCGGTCACCGGCGCGCAGGAGCCCGAGACGACCGCGATCCGCCCTGCGGGCGCCAGCGGTGCCGCAGGCCCCGATGCCGGCAGCAGCCCCGCCTGCTTCCAGGCCGCGACCAGCGCGTATTCCAGCCCCTGCGAGCCGAGCGCGAAGCCGGGTGCGGCTTGCCAGATCACCCGCCCGGCCTCGGCGAGCGTGGCCTCGTCCACCACGTCGAAGGCGATCACCCGCGCGCCGCGAGCCCGCTCGGCTTGGAGCCGCGCCGCACCTGCGCCGCGGCCGAGCGCGACCAGGTCGACGAGCCCCATTTCAAGCTCTGTCTGCCGCGCGAGGTGCAGCCGCACGTCGGCCTCGTCCATCGGCGTCACCGGATGATGCGCCATGGTCGGATGCCGGTCGATCCGCGCGGCCTCCGGTCCCGCGGTGGCGAAAAGGTTGCCGAAGGCCTGGTAGCGCCCGATGGCCGGCGCCCCGAGCAGGAGCGGTGCCCAACCCTCCGGCCCCAGGCCGATCTCCGCCGCGCGTCCGATCGAGCCCACGTGTGGCGCGCTGTCGAAGGTCGAGCAGGTCTTGTAGTGCAGCATCGCCGCGCCCATCGCGCGCAGCGAGGCGAAGATGCCGGGCAGATGCGCCGACATCCACGCCGGGTCGCGGCTGCGCGCATCGCCGGCCACGCCGATGCCGCGCGCCTCCGGGAACCTCGCCCGCAGCTCCGCGTCCGGCGGCGCGAGGAACAGCACCGACGGCATGCCCGCGAAGGCGAGCACCTCGAGCACCGCTGCCGAGCCGGTGAAGTCGTCGCCGTACCAGGCGATCACCGGCCCGCCCGGCAGGGGGCGCAGCGGCCTCATGCGACCGCCGCCGCCAGTGCGGCGTTCTCGCGCGCGGCCTGCCCTAGCGGCACGCCGGCGACCGCGGCGTCCCAGGCCGCGCGCAGCGCTTCGACCCCCGCCGCGGGGCCGCCGGGATGGCCCATGATGCCGCCACCCGCCGCGTGGATCAAGCCGGTCGAGCCGAGTGCCTCGTAGGTCGCATGGACCTGCCGCGCGCTCTGGCCCGAGGAGAAGACCGGCATCGCGAGGCAGGGCTTGTCCGGAAACATCGGCGTCAGGCACGACTGCGCCGCGGCAATCACGCTCGTGTCGGTCTCGCAGAACTTGTTGGCCAACCCGTTCACATGCATGTGGTCCGCACCCGCCAGCCTCCAGAACGCGGCCCAGGGCGCGTAGTCGAAGCCGAGCATCGGATGCCGCGACAGCGCCCCCCAGCCGTTCCTGTGCGCATGGATCGGCAGCTCCGCGTATCGGCGCAGCTCGATCATCCCGACCAGCCCCACCGAATTGAGGCTCGCCATCACGCAGGTGCCGCCCAGATCGCGCACCAGATCGTGCCGCCGGCGCATCTGGTCGAGATCGCCGGTCAGGTTGAACGCATACATGACGCGGCGCCCCGTCCGGTCGGCGTGGCGCTCGATCACCGCCGTCACCGCGCGAACCCGCCCCTCGAACGGCCCGCCCGGCCCGTCCGATTGCAGCTCGTCGTCCTTGACGAAGTCGATCCCCGCGGCCACGAGCGTGTCGACCAGCACCGCCGTGTCCTCGGCCGACAGCCCCACGCTCGGCTTGACGATGGTCCCGATCAGCGGCCGTCCCACGACCCCCGTGAGCCGCCGCGTGCCCTCGATGCCGAAGGCCGGTCCGGGATAGGCGGCGGCGAAGGCCTCCGGCAGCCGCAGGCCGGTGAGCCTGAGGCCGGAGAACTGCTTGAGCTCGAAGAGATTGCCCGCGACCGTCGCCATAAGGTTCGGCAGCGACGGCCCGAGGTTGGCCAGCGGCCAGGAAAGCGTGACCCGCGCCCGCCGGTGCGGCCGGTCGGCGTGGCCGGAGCCCGGCAGCGACGGCGCGTCCACCGTGCCGATATCCTCCACCGCCTCGACCGCCGCCGCGGCGCGGGCCTTCAGTTCGGGCGTCTCGCCCGGAACG
>JBBQRM010000112.1:0-8321 GCA_038214855.1 Rhodobacterales bacterium
GTCCGGTGCGGCCGGGGTCACATTCGCGACCAAGGCAGTGCGGGGCGATGGTTGCCCACTGGGCGTCGGTCAGAGCGGTGCGGATCAAGCTTGCCTCCCATGTTTGCAACCTTGAATCAGTCAGCGAGTGATTTTGGAATCTGGAGGCTTCTGTGAGGTCGCGCCGTCAGAAGACGCGGGCGCAGGGGCTGCCTGGCGACCTCATTGAAGCCGGATTGAGCGAACCCGCGGTGGATTGGGCGGCTATGGGGATTTGGTCTTTGCCGCTGGGTTGGGGCGATGCAATCGGTCCAAGCGAAGGTCGCGTTGGATCAACGTGACCATCATTCGCCCGTACGCGGCGAAGCTTCGGGCGGAGAGTAGCGCGGCCGGTCGCCCTTCCCATCGTCGCTTTGACTTCGTTTCTCGCTGCTGGAGGCCCGCAGGCGCATGCGAGTTCTGGCCGAGGTGTGCGACACTCGGCGGAGGCGAACTCGGGCACAAAGAGAAGACAGGTCTCATGAGCTGTCGTTCCAGAACACGGGCTGACGGGACGGCGTAGCCGACAGGATGCTGACGACGACGAACGCGCCGCCGCAGCAGGGGCAGCGGCTCCAGGCGGGCGGCCCGGCCGTACTGTCTGCGGATGTGTTCGTCGGCTCGGGCGCCGGGATCGGCGCATCGAGGAGCTTGCGACAGAGCGCCAGCTTGGCTGCGCGGTGGCCGTTGGCGAGGAACCCGAAGTGACGGATGCGATGGAAGCCGTCCGGCAGGGTGTGCAGCAGGAACCGTCGGATGAACTCCTGCGCCGCAAGGGTCATCACCTTGGCCTTGCCGTCATGGCGGTAATCCTTCCAGCGGAAGGCGACGTCTGTGTCCGTCATCTCGACCAACCGAGAGTTGGCAATCGCGACACGGTGGGTGTAGCGGCCGAGATAGGCCAGTACCTGAGCCGGGCCGCCGAAGGGGCGCTTGGCGTAGACGACCCACTCGACCCGACGAAGCGCGCGCAGCCGATCGCTGAAGGCGGCGGATCGGGCGAGACCGGCGAGATCGCCGAAGAAGCCGAGTTCGCCTGCGTCGAACGCCGCGCGCAGCGCGTCGAGAAAGAGCCGGCGGAAGAGCCGCGAGAGCACCCGGACCGGCAGGAAGAAGCCGGGGCGACACCCGATCCATCGCGCGCCGTCCGGCGAGAGGCCGCCGCCCGGAACGACACAGTGGACATGGGGATGGTAGTGTAGGTTCTGGCCCCAAGTATGGAGCACGGCGACGAGGCCGATCTCAGCGCCGAGGTGTTTGGGATCGGAGGCGATGCGGCGCAGAGTCTCGGCCGCGGTGCGGAACAGGATGGCATAGACCACGCTCTTGTTCTGGAACGTGATCTCGGCCACCGGCGCGGGCAGCGTGAAGACGACGTGAAAATAGGGCACCGGCAGCAGCTCGGCCTGCCGGGCTGCGAGCCATTCGGCACGCGCCTGCCCCTGGCATTTCGGGCAGTGCCGGTTCCGGCAGGAATTGTAGGCGCAACGGATAAGCCCGCAGTCTGGGCAGGCCTCGGTATGGCCGCCCAGCTCTGCCGTCCGGCACAGCTCGATGGCGCGCATCACCCGCCGCTCGACGCGGCCGAGATGGCCATCGCGTGCCCGGCGGTAGGCTTCGCCGTGGCGGCGAAAGACATCCGCCACTTCAAGTCCGCAAGACACTGGCGGCCCGCTCAGGCCGGCGGCACGACCTCCAGCCTCAGCCGGTCGAGCGGGCTCTCGGTTCGCCGGATCAACCCGTTGGACACCTGCGTATAGCGCGCGGTGCTCGACAGATTGCTGTGGCCGAGCAGAACTTGGATGATCCGGATGTCGGTGCCGCTCTCGAGCAGATGCGTGGCGAAGCTGTGCCGCAGAGTATGAACCGTCACCCGTTTGGCGAGGCCAGCCGCGGCGCAGGCCGAGCGGCAGGCGGTATGCAGCACCTGGACATCGATCGGCTTGCTTGCGTCCCGGCCTGGAAACAGCCAGTGCGTTGGCCGGGCGAGGCGCCAGTAGGTGCGCAAGATCCCCAGTAATTGGACGGACAACATGACGTATCGGTCCTTGCCACCCTTGCCATGCTCCACGCGGATCACCATCCGCCCGGCGTCGACGTCGGCGAGTTTTATTCCGACCGCCTCGGAGGCGCGAAGCCCCGCGGCATAGGCCGTCGTCAGCGCGGCGCGCGTCTTCAGGCTCGGCACCGCCTCGAGAAATCGCACCACCTCGTCGGCGCTCAGCACGACCGGCAGCTTGCGCGGCTCCCGGGCATAGGGGATGCGCTCGGGGATCTCGGCATGACCAAGGGTCACGCCGTAGAAAAACCGGAGAGCGCAGACGGTCTGGTTCAGCGCCGGCCAGGAAATGCCGGTAGCGACAAGGTGGACCTGGAAGGCGCGCACATCCTCCAGGTCCAGTCGCTCCGGCGAGCGTGCGAAATACCGGCTGAACTTGGTGACCGCGTGAAGGTAGGATCGCTGGGTCGCCGGCGACATGTTGCGGATCGTCATGTCGTCGATCATGCGGCGGCGCAGAGGGCTCGTCTCGGCCATCGGAGGCTCCTGTCTGATGAATCGGGCTTCGAGAACACAATCCTCGCAGACAGCAGACTTCCCTCTAATCGCTTTGCTTCTTTCCCGCGTCAGCGGGTTCGTTCAATCCCCTATATCTCGCACTTTGTGACTCAGTAAGACTAAGTTCTCGCACCGCGCGGGCAGCCGCGGGAGCGCACCCCAGCCTCAAGCGCCTTCGCGGTGCGCGGCCTTGCACGGGGGCACCCGCGGCGCTAGAGGCTAAGGCCTGATCAGCTCTGCGGAAAGGCCGGGACCCCGTGGCCATCGACCAGGACACCGCGCGCCGCGTGGCGCATCTCGCGCGCATCGAGGTGGCCGAGGCCGACCTCGGCCCGCTCGCCGAGGAGCTGTCGGCGATCCTGGGCTTCATGGAGCAGCTGAGCGGCGTCGATGTCGAGGGGGTCGAGCCGATGACCTCGGTGACGCCGATGGCGATGGAATGGCGCGCGGACGAGGTGACCGAGGGCGGCGATCGCGACCGAGTGCTCGCGAACGCGCCAGATGCGCGCGACGGGTTCTTCACCGTGCCGAAGGTCGTCGAATAGTGGATGATCTGAACGGCCTGACCATCGCGGAGGCTCGCGACGGCCTGCGCGCGCGGCGCATCGGCGCGGAGGAGCTGACGCGGGCCTGTCTCGAGGCGGCGGAGGCGGGAGCAGCCCTCAATGCCTTCTCGACGCTCGCCGCCGAGCGCGCGACCGAGCAGGCGCGGGCGGCCGAGGCGCGTCTCGCGTCGGGCGGGGCACCGTCGCTCTGCGGCATCCCGCTCGGGATCAAGGATCTCTTCTGCGTGGAGGGCCTGCCGGCGCAGGCGGCGTCGCGCATCCTGGAAGGCTTCGTGCCGGGCTACGAGAGCACGGTGACGGCGAAGCTGTGGGAGGCGGGTGCTGTCTGTCTCGGCAAGCTCAACATGGACGAGTTCGCGATGGGCTCGTCGAACGAGCATTCGGTCTTTGGTCCCGCGATCAGCCCGTGGCGGCGGGCGGGCGACACGACGCCACTCTCGCCCGGCGGCTCGTCGGGCGGCTCGGCGGCGGCTGTGGCGGCGGACCTGTGCCTGGGAGCGACGGGGACCGACACCGGCGGCTCGATCCGCCAGCCCGCGGCCTTCAGCGGCATCGTCGGCGTGAAACCCACCTACGGGCGCTGCTCGCGTTGGGGGATCGTGGCCTTCGCCTCGTCGCTCGACCAGGCGGGGCCGCTAGCGAAGTCGGTGCGCGACGCGGCGATCCTGCTCGGCGCGATGGCCGGGCACGACCCGAAGGACGCGACCTCCGCCGACCGCGAGGTGCCGGATTTCGAGGCGCAGCTCGAGGGCGACCTGCGCGGCAAGCGCATCGGCCTGCCCCGCGAGTACCGGGTCGATGGGATGCCGGCGGAGATCGAGGCGCTGTGGGCGGAGGGTGCGGATCGGTTGCGCGACGCGGGCGCGGAGATCGTCGAGATCAGCCTGCCGCACACGGCTCATGCGCTGCCGGCCTATTACGTAATCGCGCCGGCGGAGGCGTCGTCGAACCTCGCGCGCTACGACGGTGTGCGCTACGGCCGGCGCGCGGAGATCGGCGCGAACGAGGGTATCACCGCGATGTACGAGCGCACCCGCGCCGAAGGCTTCGGCGCGGAGGTCAAGCGCCGGGTGATGCTCGGCGCCTATGTGCTGTCGGCGGGGTATTACGACGCCTACTACCTGCGGGCGCAGAAGGTCCGCACCCTGATCCGCCGCGACTTCGAGGCGGTCTTCGGCGCGGGCATCGACGCGATCCTGACGCCGGCGACGCCCTCGGCGGCCTTCGGGATCGGCGAGATGGCAGAGGCGGATCCGGTCGCGATGTATCTCAACGATGTGTTCACGGTGACGGTCAATCTTGCGGGGCTGCCGGGTGTCTCGGTGCCGGCGGGGCTCGACGGACGGAGCCTGCCGCTCGGGCTCCAGGTGATCGGCCGGCCCTGGGGCGAGGCGGAGATGCTCGATGTGGCGTTCGCGCTGGAGCGGGCGAGCGGTTTTGCTGTTAAACCGGAGAAATGGTGGTAACGTCGGGGTCTGGGTGCGCGGGTTCGCGCCCGATCGAGGCGCACGGAAGGCAAATGCGATGCGGGCGATGGCGGCTCTGACTTGCGTGGTGCTCGTGTCCTGCACCAGCGGCGGCTTCACCGGTGCGGACGGGCCCTCGGTGCTCGTCGAGGTGCCGAGACCGGGGGTCGATCCCTATGCGGCGGATCCGGTGGGCGGCTACGGCTATACCTCGACCGCCGACGATGCGGTAGTCGCGCGGCCGGCGGCGACGACGCCGCTGGACGACGACCGGCTGAACTTGATGGAATACACGCTCGCCCAGCAGAAGATCGACGCTGCGGCCGCCGAGCGCCAGCTCGCACAGGCGCGCTCGCAGCTCGTGATCGTCCAGCCCGAGTCGCTGCCGGACCGGGTGGACGGGGTGAACATCGCCCTCTTCGCCCAGCAGACCGACAATGCGGTGGGTGAGCGGCGCTACGACCGCGGCATCGGCGGCGGGTTCGGCGGGAGCTGCGGGCGGTACCCGACCAGCGATGCGGCGCAGCGGGCGTTCCTGGCGAGCGGCGGGCCGCAGAGCGACAGCCTGGGGCTCGACCGCGACGGCGACGGCTTCGCCTGCGCCTGGGACCCCGTGCCCTATCGGCAGCTCAGGCTCTGAGGGCGGCGGGGCCGGAGGCTCGTTTTACGGCCTTTCACTGTGAAAGGCGCAGAGCCCCATTAAAAACGTTGAAGTTTTCGAGGCGATTTCATGATGTGTTAAGGATCTTGCACGTCCGGCGCGAGGCTCCGGCGCCGCACGAGGGCGGCTGAATGGCGCTGCGGATCGAGGCGCGGCCCAGCCCGAACCACGGGCCGCGGCGGGGCGGGGTGCTTCCGGACATCGTGGTGATCCACCACACGGCGATGGCCACGGCCGCGGCGGCGCTGGCGCGGCTGTGCGATCCGGCGGCGGAGGTCTCGGCGCATTGGCTGATCGGGGAGACCGGGCGGGTCTGGCAGCTGGTGGACGAGGAAGCGCGCGCCTGGCACGCGGGCGCGGGCAACTGGGGCGGGATCGTGGACGTGAACTCGCGCTCGATCGGGATCGAGCTGGCGAACCCGGGTCCGCTCGACGGCTTCCCGCCGTTCCCGGAGCCGCAGATGCAGGCGCTCGAGGCGCTGCTCGATTGCATCGCCGGGCGCTGGGGCATCGCGCCTGCGCGGGTGATCGGGCATTCCGACGCCGCACCCGGGCGCAAGGCGGACCCGGGACGCAAGTTCGACTGGCGACGGCTGGCGCGAACGGGGCGCGCCGTCTGGGCAGCGGGCGAGGGAGCGGGCGCGGGGGGATGGCCGGCGTTCCGTGCCGCCGCCGGTGCCGCCGGCTACCGGGCGCCGGAGGGCGACTGGGCGGCGGTGCTCGCGGCGTTCCGGCTGCGCTTCCGGCCCTTCGCTTCGGGACCACTACAGGCGGCGGACGTCGCGACGGCGCAGGCGCTCGCCGCGGCGCACCCTTGCGTTGACGCGGGCGCGGTTCCCGCCTAGAGGAGCCGGGCGCGGACGGAAGGATGGCCGCGGACGCTCTTGAGGGGCGCCCGAGGAAAGTCCGGACTCCAGGAAGGAATGGCGGCGGGTAACGCCCGCCCGGGGCAACCCGAGGGAAAGCGCCACAGAGATCAGACCGCCACGCGATGCTCGCATCGTGCGGCAAGGGTGAAACGGTGGGGTAAGAGCCCACCGCGCCCGCGGCAACGCGGGTGGCACGGCAAGCCCCGCCAGGAGCAAGGCCAAATAGGGATCGTGCGGGGGCTCGCCCCCAGGGTTCTTCCGCCCGAGCGATCCGGGTTGGCTGCTCGAGCCCGCCGGCGACGGCGGGCCCAGACGAATGGCCATCGGCGGCCTCTCGGGGCCGTCACAGAATCCGGCTTACACGCCGTCCGCGCACCACCTACGCCGCCCGCGATTCGCCCGCCCAAGGCTCCGGGAGCGGCGCGTCGGGTGCGTCTTTTACAACCTAAGAGATTATTTTTCTGTTACGCCATTACCGCAGGGAGAGCCATATCTGGTGGTCGCTTGTTGCATCATCTACAACAGATAGTCTTCTCCGGTCGGAGAAGCGCAACGAATGCGCGATTAAGCGCCCGAAGTGGCCGCCGATCCTGAAAAGTGGGGCGAAAGTCCATTGTTTCCCATGGAAGCCCATGCTATACAGTTCTCACGGAAGGCGACGGACTAACGCCACTGGGCAACAAGACCCGGGACAGTAAATCGGCAGGTTTCATACAGGCCCGCACGCTTTCTATACGACAAGAGCCCGGCGCGGATAGAGAAGACGAGCAGTAGTAACAATCACGGCGCAGTCGGGCCGAGGGCTCCGGAGACCGGAAGACGGGTCGTGCTCCCCCACAGCACGGCCCGTTTTTTTCCGTGCGGCCGCGGCGGCAGGAGGCCAACGGGTGATACGGCGGTTCAGGGGCGAGTCGGTCCACAAGGTGGACCCCAAGGGCCGCGTCTCGGTCCCGGCCCCGTTCCGCCGCGTGCTCGAGGAGGGCGATCCGGACTGGATCGAGGGTCTGAACCCGAACTTCGTGCTGATCTACGGGCGGCCGGGCGCGCGCTGTCTCGAGGGCTATTCGATGCAGTCGATCCAGGAGGTGGACGACACGATCTCGCGCCTCCCGCGCTTCAGCGCCGACCGCGAGCGGCTGGAGCGGATGCTGAACACCAAGTCCACCTACGCCCAGCTCGACGAGACCGGCCGGATCCTGCTCAGCTCCCGGCTGCGCGAGATGATCGGGCTCGCAGGCGACGCGCTGTTCGCGGGTATGGGCGAAAAGTTCCAGATATGGAAGCCGTCGGACTACGAGCGCGACGAGACCGAGGGCGCGCGCGAGGCCGAGGGCCGCGAGGCGGAACTGTTCGCGCTGCTCGACCGCGCCTCCGCCGGCGGCGGGGGCGACCGATGATGCTGGCGCCCGGAGGCTTCGCCCGCCACGTGCCGGTCCTGATCCAGCCGCTGCTCGCGCGGGTCTCGCCCGTGGAGGGCGTCTGGCTCGACGGGACCTTCGGAGCCGGCGGCTATGCGCGGGGGCTGCTCGGAGCCGGGGCCGCGCGGGTGATCGGCGTCGATCGCGACCCACGGGCGCTGGAACGCGCCGCGGCTTGGGCGGGCGACTACGGCGGACGGCTCGAGCTGCGCGAGGGGCGGTTCGGGGAGCTCGACCGGATCGCGGCCGAGGCCGGTGTGCCGCGTCTCGAGGGCGTGGTGCTCGACGTCGGCGTCTCGTCGGTGCAGCTCGACGAGGCCGATCGCGGCTTTTCGTTCCAGGCCGACGGCCCACTCGACATGCGGATGGAGGCCGCCGGCGCTTCGGCCGCCGATCTGGTGAACCATGCCTCCGAGGCAGCACTCGCCGATATCCTCTTCCACTACGGCGAGGAGCGCGCCGCTCGGCGGATCGCTCGTGCCGTCGTGGGCGACCGGCGCGCGGCGCCGTTTACCTCCACCCGCCAGCTCGCGGGGCTGATCGAGCGGCTGTCGCCGCGGCCGAAGCCCGGCCAGCCGCATCCCGCGACCCGCAGCTTCCAGGCGCTGCGCATCGCGGTGAACGACGAGCTGGGCGAGCTCGCGCGCGGGCTGATCGCGGCAGAGGCGGCGCGGGCGCCCGCCGGCTGGCTCGCGGTCGTGACGTTCCAGTCGCTCGAGGACCGGATCGTCAAGCGCTTCCTGCAGGCACGCGCCGGCACCGCCCC
>JBBQRM010000113.1:0-8308 GCA_038214855.1 Rhodobacterales bacterium
GAAGGAAGCACGGTCGCGGAACAGATAGCCGTATTCGTGGCCCTCGATCAGCCCCGCGGCCGGCGTGCCCGCCGCCAGCGCCCGGTGCTGCTCGACGCTGTCGTGGGTCAGCGCGTGCAGCGCCGGCACGATCGCATCCAGCCGCGCGCCCGAGCGCAGGAACGGTACCAGCCACGGCAGCAGCCGCAGCAGGTAGCCCCACCGCAGGAACAACGGCCGGCGCGGGTCGAGCAGCATCCGCGGCGCCCGCCAGATCAGCCCCGGCGCCGGCACCGGCACGATGGAGCTCGCCGCGAGGATTCCCGCATTGCCGAACGAGGTCTGCCCCGGGTCTCCCGGCGCCAGCGGATCGACGAGCGTCACCGCCCAGCCGTCGCGCTGGAGCGCCAGCGCACAGGCCGTGCCGGTGATCCCGGCACCGACGACCAGCGCCGTACGCTCGAGCGTGTCCCGCATCCCCGCACCTCTCCTCCGCCACGACGCTTACCCCCGGACCGCCCGCCGCGAAAGCCCCGCCGCAGGCTCCGCGGCCGAGGTCTGCCGCAGGCGTGAAACGCCTGACGCATGAGACGCCAGGGCGGCATTCGATCGGATCGCGACGATCCGAAATCCTTTCCATGTGGTTAATGGCATCAAGATAAGTGCGTGGAATCAATCCGTTGTCGATTTGCTCAAGCTTGAGCACCCGTGAGCGTCCCCGACCCAGCCCGGATCATCCCGCTCGGACATCGCTCCAACGCCGCGCCCGGCGGCAGCGCCCAGGCTCAGTGTGAGCGGCGTGGTCATCAGACACGGAACGCGGTCTTTCGCCCCGCCGAGTTCCAGAGCCGGGATCATCTTTCAAGGCAAGAGCCCGGATCCCTCACGCCTGGCCCCTCCCCCGCCGGTGCCCGAAGCCGCGACCAACTCGGCCAGGATCAGCGCCGCGAACCGCTCCGGCGCCTCCTCGTGCATCAGATGCCCCAGCCCCGGCACCTCCACCAGCCGCACCCCCTCCAGCCGCGCCGCCAGCGCCCGCGCCCCCTCCGGCGGCACCGCCCGGTCTCCCAGCCCGACCGCCAGCGTCACCGGCACGCCGAGCCGCGGCAGCGCCGCGATCAGCGGCGCGAGGTCCCAGCGCGCCATCATCCCCAGCGTCGCGCGCACGTGCCCAGGATCGGTCACCAGCCGCCGGTAGAGCTCGAGCCCCGGCGCGTCGATCCGGCTGCCGGTCCCCTCGATCAGCCCCCGCACCACGCCCGGCGCCCGCGCCGTCCGCGCGAAGACCGACCCGGTCAGCGGGTTGAGCGCCAGCGCCCGCGCCAGCGGCGGGAACAACACCCCCGCCGCCCCTCGAAACGGCGCCAGCGCCCCATTGAGGCCAAGCACACCGCGCGGCGCCATCCCTGCGTCGAGTGCCGCGCACAGCGCGATCGCAGCCCCCGCCGAATGCCCCACCGCCAGCGCGGGCGCGAAATCCTCCGCCGCCAGCAGCGCGCCCAGGTCCTCCGCCATGCCGGGCAGGGTGAAGCGCCGGGGATCTCCGGCGGAGAACCCCTGCCCCGGCAGGTCGAACGCCAGCACCTCGCAATCCCCGGCCAGAAGCGGGATCACGTCGCGCCAGCTGTGGGTCGAGGCCCCGGCGCCATGCAGCAGCAGCACCCTCGGCCCGGACCCGCCGCGCTGGACGTGCCAGCGCACGTGGCCCGCTTCCACGAACCGGCTCAGCCGCCGGTTCGGCCAGTCGGCGCCGTCGCGGCTCCAGTCGAGCGCCACCGCCTCAGGCCCCGTCGAGCGCCGCGCGCATCGCCCCCGACAGCGCCCGCGCATCGGCCCGCGGCAGCGGCAGATAAGCGGCAAGCATCGCCGCCGCCAGCTCGCGCGCCGGCGGCGATGGCCGGTTCGCCGTGTCGATCACCACCGCCCGTATCCCTGCCGCGCCGAGCGCGCCCGCCGCCGCGCGGGCGTCGGCCTCGGCCTGCGGTCGGCCCGGCGCGCCGTCGCGCGCCACGTTGGCCCGCCCGTCGGTCAGCACCGCCAGATGCGGCACGACACCCCGCGCCTGCGCCCGCGCGCCGAGCGCCAGTGCGGCCTCCAGCCCCGCGGCGAGCGGCGTGCCGCCGCCGCCCGGCAGCCGCGCCAGCCGCCGCTTGGTCGCGACCAGGCTGCGCGTCGGCGGCAACAACACCTCCGCGCCCGCACCGCGGAAGGCGATCAGCGCCACCTGCTGGCGCGCGACATAGGCCTGGCCCAGCATCAGCTCGATCGCCCCCTTGGCCTCGGCCAACCGCCCGAGCGCCGTCGAGCCCGATGCGTCCACAACGAAGATGACCACCCGCTCCGCCCGTTTCCTGAAGCGCCGCACGCGAAAGTCGTCCGGCCGCACCAGCACCCGGGCGCCCGCCTCCGGCTGGACCCGCCGCCTGAGCGGCTGCCAGGGCGCGGCCGCGCGCAGGGTCTCGATCAGGTCGAGCCGCGCACCCTCGCGCAACCCGCCGCGCCGCGCGCCGACCGGCCGCCCGCCCCGCCTGCCCGCCGCGTCGCCGCCGGCCGCCCCGCCGGCCGCGCGCCCCACCGCCCCCGCCGCCAGCAGCCGCGCCAGCAGGTCCGGCGGCAGCGCCGCGCGCACCGCCTCGAGCAGCAGCTCGTCCGGCACCTCGCGCGCCCCATCCTCGCGCGCCGGCGCCTCGGCCTCGGCCGGCGGCGGAGCTTCGGGATCCTCCGGCGGCTCCGGCTCGGCCGCGGGCAACTGGCGCGCCCGCGGCGCCAACACCAGCCGCACCGCGCTCGCCGCCTCCGCCTCGCCGACCCCTTGCACCCCTTCCAGCGCCGCCGCCGCCCGCGCCGCACGCAAGGCCATCAGCGGCGCCCGCAGCGAGTCGATCCCCAGCGCCAGAGCCAGCGCGGCGATGCTCGCGTCCAGCCCCTCGGGCACCTGAACCGAGGCGAGCCGGCGCCGTGCAGCCGCGACATCGGTCTCCTCCAGTTCCAGCTCCGCCAGCGCCACGCCCTCGAGCCGCGGCGCGAAGGCGAGCCGGTCGGCGAGCGAGGCGGGCACCGCCTCCTCCGGCTCGGCCCCCTCGTCGAGCGCGATCAGCACGAAACCGCCGCCCGCATCCCTCGCCCCATCCATCGCCCCATCCATCGCCTTGGCCAGCCGCGCCGCGAGCCCCGGCGGACATCGCTCCGCCATGCCGAGCATCAGCGTCTTGCCCCGCGCCGCCGCGAGCAGCCCCGGCATCGCGACCGGCCGCCCCGCCGCCAGCGTCGCACCCAGGTCGAGCCCGCCGCTCAGCCGCTCGTCGTCGATGCCGATCGGCACCCGCACCACCGGCCGCTCCGGCGCGAGCCGCGCCCAGAGCGCGAGCCAGGCCTCGCGCGCCGGCGAGGCGCGGGCGCGCAGCACCGCCCCGCCTAGTCCCTCGGGATCGATCGCGAGCAGCCGCGCCGCCAGCACCGCATCGGCCCAGCGGTCGGGACCCGGCGGCGGCGGATCGGGCGGCTCGGAGCCCGCGTCCCTCACGCCGGGATCATCTCGGCGAGCACCCGGTCGATGCGCGCGGTGCTGCCGGCCTCGTCGAGCGGATCGCGCCGCAGCCGGTGACGCAGCGCACTCGGCGCCACCGCGCGCAGATGCGCGGGCGCCACCGCCTCCGCCCCCTCCAGCGCCGCCAGCGCGCGGGCTGCGCGCAGCAGCGTCAGCTCTCCGCGCAGCCCGTCCGCCCCGAGCGCCAGGCACAGCTCCGCGCACAGCGCCAGCGCCGCCTCGCCGCTCGCCACCCGCCCCAGCCGCCTTCGCGCGCCGAGGATCGCCCGCCGGTGCTCTGCATCCGCCGCCGCCCACGCCCGCAGGAACGCCCGCGGCTTGCGGTCGAAGGCGTCGCGGCGGCGGATCACCTCGACCCGCTCGCCGACCTCGCGCGGGGAGGTAACCTCCACCGACAGGCCGAACCGGTCGAGGAGCTGCGGCCGCAATTCGCCCTCCTCGGGGTTGCCCGAGCCCACCAGCACGAAGCGCGCCGCATGCCGCACGCTCAGCCCCTCGCGCTCCACCACGTTCTCGCCCGAGGCCGCCACGTCGATCAAGAGATCCACCAGATGGTCCTCGAGCAAATTCACCTCGTCGATGTAGAGAAACCCGCGATGCGCCCGCGCGAGCAGCCCCGGCTCGAAGGCCTTCTCGCCGCGCGTCAGCGCCCGCTCCAGATCGAGCGCGCCGACCACCCGGTCCTCGGTCGCCCCGAGCGGCAGGTCCACCACCGGCGTCGGCACGCGCTCGCTCTCCTCGCCCGGCTCGGGGAGCCGGTTGTAGAGGTCGCCCTTCGCGATCCTGATCGGCGGCAGCAGCGCCGCGAGGCTGCGCACCGCCGTCGACTTCCCCGTGCCGCGGTCGCCGAAGACCAGCACGCCGCCGATGGTCGGATCGATCGCGGCCAGCGTCAGCGCCCGCTTCATCTCCGCCTGCCCGACGATGGCCGAGAACGGGAAAGCCGCGCCCATGCTATTCCGCCGCCAGCGCCGCGGCGCCCACGCCCGCGAGAGGGTCGCGCCCGCCCCAGCTCCCCTCGTGCGCAAGCACGGCGAACCGCGCGTAGAGCTCCTCCGCGAACCAGCCGCCCTCGCGCACCGCCCGGATCGCCGCCGCGTGACAGCCGCCCGCCCGCGCGAAATTCGCCATCGCCGCCTCGCTCGGCCAGACCGACACCGTCACCTGGTGCAGCCACGGCACCTCGCCGACGCCGGCCTTGAACAGCACCGAAGGGTCCCGCCCGATCCGCGCCGAGATCGCCGGCACCCGCCGCCAGAACCGCCAGAGCGCGCGCGGCCGGATCGTCGCCCGTGTCAGCGCCGCGACGGGCCCGGCCGCCGCACCACCGCCGGCGCGGAACGGCACGCGCCCCGCCCAGGCGCCCCGCACCGAGACAGGCGCCAGATACAGCGCGAATGCCTCCACCGCCCGCGCCCGATAGCGCCCGAACACCGCCGCCTCGGCCACCTGATGCCGCGCGGTGGCGAGATCGGGCCAGGTCGAAAGGATCGCCACCACGCCGGGGTCCGGCACCGGCGCGAACCCTTCGCCGGTCCCCGCGCCCATCAGCTTCACGAAGCCCACCCCCTCGAGCCTGCGCAGCGGCCGGCGTGCCAGCCCCATCTGCGCGAAGGCCCAGGCGCGGTCGCGCCACCGCCCGAAGCGGAAGAACGTCAGCGCCACACAGGCGCCGGAAAGGGCAGGGGAGGCCGCATCCATGGCCGGCAATCTGGCACGGAAACCCGCATGGCGAAAGATCAAACGGCACGATTGTAAATCAAACTGGACACTGCTACCGTCCAGGCATGCTGACGATCCCGCAGCCCGATCTCGCGCCGCCGACCGACGACCGCCGCCCGGTGGCGCTGATCGTCGGCGCCGGCTTCGGCGGCCTCGCGGCGGGCATCCGGCTTGGCGCGAAGGGCTGGCGCGTCGTGATCCTCGACAAGCTCGACATGCCCGGCGGCCGCGCCTCGAGCCTCTCGCGCGGCGGCTACCGCTTCGACCTCGGCCCTACCATCATCACCGTCCCGCGGGTCTTCGAGGACCTCTGGCGCCTCGCCGGCCGCGACATGGCGCGCGACGTCGATCTGCGCCCGCTCGACCCGTTCTACACCATCCGCTTCGCCGACGGCAGCCGTTTCACCGCCCGCCAGGACCCGCAGGCGATGCGCGCCGAGGTCGCCCGCCTCGCGCCGCGCGACCTCGACGGCTACGACCGCTTCATGGCCGACAGCGAGATCCGCTACCGCTTCGGCTTCGAGAACCTCGGCCGAAGGCCGATGGACCGGCTGTGGGAGACGGTGAAGGTCCTGCCCACCTTCGCCCGTCTGCGCGCCCATCGCTCGACCTACGGCGCCGCCGCCGGACGGGTGCGCGACGAGCGGCTGCGCATGGCGCTCAGCTTCCATCCGCTCTTCATCGGCGGCGATCCGTTCCACGTCACCTCCATGTACACGCTCGTCGCCTATCTCGAGAGCCGCTTCGGCGTGCACTACGCGATGGGCGGCGCCGGGGCGCTCGCCGAAGGCATGGCCGGGCTCGTGCGCCGAACGGGCGGCGAGCTGCGCCTGGGCGTCGAGGTGGACGAGATCACCGCCAAGGACGGCCGCGCAACCGGGGTGCGGCTCACCGATGGCGAGATGCTGCGCGGCGACATCGTCGTCTCGAACGCCTGCGCCGGCCACACCTACACCCGCCTCCTGCGCAATCACCGCCGCCGCCGCTGGACCGAGGCGCGGCTGAAGCGTACCCGCTGGTCGAACGGCCTCTTCGTCTGGTACTTCGGCACCAAGGGCACCCGCGGCCTCTGGCCCGACGTCGGCCACCACACCATCCTGAACGGTCCACGCTACCGCGGCCTCGTGCGCGACATCTTCCTGCGCGGCAAGCTCGCGGACGACATGTCCGTCTATCTCCACCGCCCGACCGTCACCGACCCGTCCGCCGCTCCTGCGGGCTGCGACAGCTTCTACGCGCTCGTCCCCGTCCCGCACCTCGGCCACGCGCGCCCCATCGACTGGGCCGCCGAGACCCCGCGCTTCCTCGCCCGGCTGCAAGCCGTGCTCGACCCGGTGCTGCCCGGCCTCGCGAGCCGCACGGCCGAGAGCCACGTGATGACGCCCGAGGACTTCGCCACCCGCTACTGCTCGCCTTTTGGTGCCGGCTTCTCCATCGAGCCGCGCATCCTCCAGAGCGCGTGGTTCCGCCCGCACAACCGCTCCGAGGAGCTCGACGGCCTCTATCTCGTCGGCGCGGGCTCCCACCCCGGCGCCGGCCTGCCCGGCGTCGTCTCGTCCGCCGAGGTGCTCGACCAGCTCGTTCCCGCGGCGGAGACGGTTCGGTGAACGCGAGCGCCGATCTCGACGCCTGCCGCGCTACGATCCGCACCGGCTCCCGCAGCTTCCACGCCGCCTCTCGCCTGCTGCCGACGCGGGTGCGCAACCCGTCTCTGGCGCTCTACGCCTTCTGCCGCCTCGCCGACGACGCGGTGGACGAAGGGGCCGCCAAACCCTTAGCCATTGCGCGCCTGCGCGACCGGCTCGACCGCGCCTATGCCGGCCGGCCGCAGGATCACCCCGCCGACCGCGCCTTCGCAGCGATGGTCGCGGCGCACGAAATGCCGCGCGCGCTGCCCGAGGCGCTGCTCGAGGGCTTCGCCTGGGATGCCGACGGCCGCCGCTACGCCGATCTCGCGGCGCTCCACGCCTACGCCGCCCGCGTCGCGGCCTCGGTCGGCGCGATGATGACGGTGCTGATGGGGGTGCGGGACGCCGATGCGCTGGCGCGGGCCTGCGATCTCGGCGTCGCGATGCAGCTCACCAACATCGCCCGCGACATCGGCGAGGACGCGCGCGCAGGCCGGCTCTACCTGCCGCTCGACTGGCTGGCCGAGGCGGGGGTGGAGCCGGAGGCCTTCCTCGCCGACCCCCGCCCCGGCCCCGGCATCGCCCGCCTCACGGAGCGCCTGCTCACCGAGGCACGGCGGCTCTACTTCCGCGCCGAGGCCGGGATCACCGCGCTGCCGCCCGCCGCGCGGCCCGGCATCTTCGCGGCGCGGCTGATCTATGCTGGCATCGGCACGCGCATCCGCGCGAGCGGCTTCGATCCCGTCACCCGCCGCGCCAGCACCAGTCGCGCGCACAAGCTCGCGCTCCTTGCCGCCGCCTTCGCCCGCAGCGGCCTCGCCAGCGCCCTGCCGCAGAGCGCGGTCCTGCACGCACCGCCGCTGCCGGCCACCGCCTTTCTCGTCGCCGCCGCCGCCCGCGCCCCGCGCCGCGCCCGCGTCGATACCCTCACCGGGATCTTTGCCGACTTGCGCCACCGCGACCTCGAACGCCTGCCCCCGTCCCGCACCGCCGCGGCCTGAGACTTGGCCGCACATCGAACAAGCTTCGACGTGCGGGCTCCGAAACGAGGGCAGCGACCGACCGCGGGTGGGCGAGAAGCGCCCGCCCGGGGGGGCGGTCGGGCGCTGCCCGGCGTTGCCGCCGGGCAAGACAGGACAGCGGAGCGCGTCTAGAAACCTCTCGACCGGAGCGCCAATGAGACGAACCGCCGCTCTCGCGACGGGAGCCCCTGATCGACCGCGCACTGATCCGCGACGGCCCAGGCCAGCTCGGCTTCTCCGTCGCGACGCGCGCGGGCGCACGCTCGACGAGGCGCGCGACACGGGCTTCCCCGACTTCGCCCACCCGCCCGCCGAGACGAATGCCACCGTCGGTCCCGGCGAGGCGACCTATTCCACCCGCAAGATCGCGTTGGAACGGACGATGCGGGGCGCCGGCGTGCCGGTCGCCA
>JBBQRM010000114.1:0-8303 GCA_038214855.1 Rhodobacterales bacterium
TCGGCGTCGGTTGCAGATACTGGCCGACGGTGAGGAAATCGATGTCGGCGGCGCGCATGTCGTCCATGACCTGGAGGACGGATTGGCGGTCCTCGCCGAGGCCGACCATGATGCCGGACTTGGTGAACATGGCCGGATCGAGCTCCTTGACGCGCTGGAGCAGGCGCAGGGAGTGGAAGTAGCGGGCACCGGGGCGGACCTCCGGGTAGAGGCCGGGGATCGTCTCGAGGTTGTGGTTGAAGACGTCGGGCTGTGCTGCGACCACGGTCTCGAGGGCGGTGGCGGGGCATTTGAGGAAGTCCGGGGTCAGCACCTCGATGGTGGTCGCGGGGGCGCGGCGGCGGATTGCGCGGATGGTCTGGGCGATGTGCTCGGCGCCGCCGTCGGCGAGGTCGTCGCGGTCGACGCTGGTGATGACGACATGGGCGAGGCCGAGCTTCTCGACCGCCACCGCGACGCGGCCGGGCTCGAAGGCGTCGAGCGCGTCGGGGCGGCCGGTGGCGACGTTGCAGAAGCTGCAGCCGCGGGTGCAGATCTCGCCCATGATCATCATCGTGGCGTGGCCCTGGGACCAGCACTCGCCGACGTTGGGGCAGCCGGCCTCCTCGCAGACGGTGACGAGGCGGTTCTCGCGCATGATCCGGGCGGTCTCGCGATAGCCGGCGCTCGTCGGGGCCTTGACGCGGATCCAGTCGGGCTTGCGCAGGGAGGGTGCGGCCTGGCGCCGCGCCTTCTCCGGGTGGCGCTGCGCGCGGTCGCTGAGGTCTCGCTCGGACATAACCCCTCCTCGCCGCATCCGACGCGGCACAGTTAGGCAATATAGATCGGCTCGCGGGGGATTGCACCGGCTTACCGCGCGCGGAGGCGCCGCGGCCCGGGAGCCGAGTTGCAATTTCCCTTCCGCGCGACAATTGGGTAAACGGAAGCGATCAGATTCCCGGAGGAAGACACATGACCGAGAGGCTCACGACCAGTGCCGGCGCACCGGTCGCCGACAACCAGAATGCCAAGACCGTCGGTCCCCGCGGCCCGGTGCTGCTCGAGGACTACCAGCTGATCGAGAAGCTGGCGCACCAGAACCGCGAGCGCATCCCCGAGCGCGTGGTGCACGCCAAGGGCTGGGGCGCGCACGGCACCCTCACGGTGACCGACGACATCACCCGGTACACCCGCGCTGCGATCTTCTCGCAGGTCGGCAAGAAGACCGAGATGCTCGCGCGCTTCTCAACCGTGGCCGGCGAACAGGGTGCGGCCGACGCCGAGCGCGACGTGCGCGGGTTCAGCCTCAAGTTCTACACCGACGAGGGCAACTGGGACCTCGTGGGCAACAACACGCCGGTGTTCTTCGTCGCCGACCCCTACAAGTTCCCCGACTTCATCCACACCCAGAAGCGCCACCCGCGCACCAACATGCGCTCGCCGACCGCGATGTGGGACTTCTGGTCGCTGTGCCCGGAGAGCCTGCACCAGGTGACGATCCTGATGTCGGACCGCGGGTTGCCGCAGACGCCGATGAACATGAACGGCTACGGCAGCCACACGTTCTCGCTGTGGAACGACGCGGGCGAGCGGTTCTGGGTGAAGTTCCACTTCAAGACCCAGCAGGGCCACAAGCACTTCACCAACGCCGAGGCCGAACAGGTGATCGCGCGGACCCGCGAGAGCTATCAGGAAGCGCTCTTCGGCGGCATCGAGGAGGGCCGCTTCCCGAAATGGACGCTGTTCGTCCAGATCATGCCCGAGGGCGAGGAGCAGGCCTTCGAGGACAAGACCGGCTGGAGCGCGTTCGATCTGACCAAGGTCTGGCCGCACGGGGATTATCCGCTGATCCGCGTCGGCGAGATGGAGTTGAACCGCAACGCCGACAACTATTTCACCGAGATCGAGCAGTCGGCGTTCAACCCGTCGAACGTCGTGCCCGGCATCGGCTTCTCGCCGGACAAGATGCTCCAGGGCCGGCTCTTCTCCTACCCGGACGCGCACCGCTACCGGATCGGCACGCATTACGAGGCGCTCGAGGTCAACAAGCCGAAGTCCCCGGTGGCGCATTACCACCGCGACGGCAGCATGCCGTTCGGCCTGAAGACGAACCCCGATGCCTTCTACGAGCCCAACAGCTTCGGCGGCCCGGTGGAGGACCCGAGCGTCAAGGAGCCGCCGCACCGCTATGCGGGCGAGGTGAACCGCTACGACTACCGCGGCGAGGCCGACCACTACTCCCAGCCGCGCGCGCTCTTCGAGTTGATGGATGCGGGCCAGCGCGAGCGGCTGTTCTCGAACTACGCCGCCGCGATGCAGGGCGTGCCCGAGCACATCCTGGAGCGCCAGTTCGCCCATCTCGACCGCGCGCATCCGGAGTACGGGCGGGGCGTGCGCGAGGCGGTGAAGCGCGGCGAGGGCGATGCCGGGGCGCAGCCCCAGGGCGAGATGCACACGCCCGAGCACGCGGCGGAGTAGCGCCCGCGCTCCGTAGAAAGCGAAGGGCGCTCCGAGGGGCGCCCTTTATCGTTGAGCCAGAGGCGATGCTGATCTTTGCTCGCATCGAGCGCCGGAGCCTCCGCTAGCGTCGCGGCAACGACTCTTTTCTTATCTCGAAGCGGTCCTCGTAGTCGGTGCTGCCGAAGGTCGGTCCGCCATAATCTTCGGTCCGGCCGTCCCGGTGGACGACCAGGTTCGAGCTCGCGACGAACTCGAGCCGGTAGCCCTCGCTGGCGAACTTCTTGGACAGGTCCCGCTCGACAAACTCCTTGTCGATGTCCTGCATCGAGACGATGAGCGTGGCGCTCCCGTCCTGCGGGACGCCCTGCAGCAGGCGCTGCCAGTCGAGCACCTCCCGTCCCCCCGATCCGTGCTGGCCGCGCACCTGCCGATGCTCTCCGGTCGCGGGGTCCCTGTCCCACAAGAGGATCGCCGAGACGCAGCCTCCCATCGCGCCGGTCGCCATTGCCTCCTCGCCGTCCCTCAGCTCGCCGATCAGAACCGGACGATCGTTCCCGCTCTGGGTGAGTTGCAGGATCGGTATCTTTCGCTTCTTGGCCTTCGTCTGTTTCAGCTTCTTCAGTAACTTGAGCATCACATCCTCCTCGTCGCAGAATATCTCCTGAAAGAGAATTCAAAAATAAATATCTTGTCGTTCTACGCCTCCAGAAAATTACGGGGCTTTCCAGAATCGCTCGTATAGGCATTATAGTTAGCGCATGTGAAATTGATACTCCAAAAACCGAACCGAGGGGATCAGCTTTGGCCAATGCAGCTTCCATCTATGCGCGCGATCCGTTTCGGATCCCGCAGATACTGACTTTTCGACCCGCACGCCAGAAGCTGGCAACTTCTGCGAAACCTGCTGGCGTTGAGCGCGGCTTATCTCGGGGTGGGTTTCCTGCTGCTGAGCGTGCTCTACGAGGCCGCACAGGCGGCGGAAGCGGCACTGGCGCTCGCTGCATTCTCCGGCAGCGCCATCCTGCTGGCCACCATCGCCGTCCGGGTCGTCTGGGCTTGGCCCGTCCATCCCCTGTCGCTCGGGATCGTGGCGGCCTTCGCCCAGACGGCAGGATTGGGCGTCGCGACGCTGCTGGGCGTGGGTGACCTGACCCTGGCGGTCCTGGTGATCGTCCCCCCGGTCTTCTATCTGATCTGCTTCCGGGCGGTCCGGCGGATCGAGGACGAGTCGGTGCTTCTGCCGGTCCTGCTCCGCATTCTGCTCGGCATCCTCACCGTTGCGCTGCTGCTCAGGACCTTCGGCGGGGAAGACATCGAGAAGATCGACGACGGCTTTTCGTTGCTCGGCGGCGTGGGACCGGCGGTATGCTTGGCCGTGGGGCTGGTCTACCTGCCGCTTCGGCAGGAGGCGCTCGCCTGGACGATCTGGCCGGCCGCCGGCTTGATCGCCGCGCCGGTGACGGCAGCGCTGGAGAGCGAAGGCGAGGCCTGGTGGGTGATCGTCGCCGTCGTCACTGTGCTGTCGCTCGTCCCGGCGCTGCTGTGGTGGCTGGCGCGGATCGGATACCGCAACCGCCGCGTCTTTCTCGGCTTTCTCGGCGCGTTCAGGCGCGCCCGCGCCGATGCGGCGACCGACTTCTTCGGAGGCGGTGCGGTGCAGCGCCTGGAGGGGCGGCGTCCGCTTCTCTGGCTGGATCTGCTGGCGTTCGTCGTCTTCGCGGTGCTGGCGGGGCGAGGCGGCACCGGCAACGTCAGCTTCAACTGGACGCGCGGGGTCGAGGCGGCGTCGGGGAACGGCTATTACTTCATGGCCCTGGTGATCCTCGTCTCGCTGGGGATGCGGCTGGTGGCAAAGCGGCGCCTGCGGCTGCCGCATGTCTTCGTCGCGGTCGGGCTCCCGGCCGTGGTCTTCACCCTGGGCTGGCTCTCCCTCGACGCGCGCTCCGACATCTGGAGCCAGCTCGGCATCAAGGAGGAGGCGACCCTCGTCTATGTGCTGGTCCTGCCCGCGGTCCTGATCGCGAGCGCCATCGCCATCCTGTTCCGGCTGCGCAACGTCACCTTCACCCGGCGCGGCGTCGTCGTGACGGTGATGGGCATCTTCGGCGCCATGCTCGCCGACTGGCTGTTCACGGTCTTCCTCGGCACGAGCGCGTTCCGACGATTCTACCTGGGAATCCCGGTCGGGGATGTCGCGGCCGCCGTCGTTCTCGTCGCGGCCAGTCTCGTCTACTTCCGCTACCGCGCCGAGCGCGGCGCCTTCATCGTCTGGCCGGCCGCGGCGATCACGGCGGCGATCCTCCTGCGCGGCATGATCGGAACGCAGGGGCTGCTGAACACGCTCGACGCGCGGATCGCGACCGGCTGGGGCGAGATCTTCCTCGCCGCGATCTTCGGCGGGCTGGCCGGCGCCGGCGCGATCCTGGCCAAGCGGGTGTGGATCGAGAAGGACCCGCAGGCGCGACACGATGCGGTGCGGGTGCGCGGCGCGCTCCTGATCGTCTTCGCGGTCTGGCCGATCCTGATGCTCCTGTTCGTGGCGGGAGCGGTCAACACGTTCGTCGCCGATGCCCGCAAGGAGGCCGTGGTGATCGCCGCCGATGCCGAGGTGGTCCGGCAGAGCGCCGAGACCTTCGCCGCGGCGGTGAGCACGGCATCGGAGAACGCCAGGCAACAGGCGCAGGATCTGGCCGCCCTGGCCGAGGAGTTTCAACTCGACCTCAACACCGAGCTGGAGGCGATCCCGCGCGAACTGGGCCAGATCGCCATCGACGCCAAGGAGGCGGGCCAGAAGGCCGCGACGGAGATCGTCGACGCGGCGACCGCGAAGGGCGCAGAGATCATGGGGGACCTGACCCGGGGGATCGAGGATGTCTTCGCGCTGCCCTGGCCGCTGTCGAAGCTCGGGATCGGCTCGGCGATCTCCGATTTCCTCGGGTCGGTCCTCGAGGGGATTATACCCGACTTCAATCTCGAGAAGCTGTTCGAGGACTTCACCTCACAGGCGACCACAGTCATCGCCCGCCAGTTTGCGGGACCGATCGGTCAGGCCGAGGAGATAAAGGAACGGCTCGCGGCATATGCCGAGAGGTATCCCGCCCGGATCACGGCCGAGATGACGCGGGCCCGTAGGACGGCGGACGAGCTGCTCGTCGAGGCGCGAGCACAGTTCGACATCTCGTTGGCGCGGCTCGAATCCATTCTGGTCCGGGTGGTGAACATCCTCTACTTCACCGCCGTCCTGCTCGTCATGCTGGTCATCGCTCTGCTTGCCTGGCTGGTCTGGCGCGCGATCAACGGGCTCTTCATCATCGCCGAGCGGGTGGCGCGGGGCTGGAGGATGCTGACGCTCGCGCAGGAGGAGGACGGGAGCGCGGCGCAGCCGGCACCGGCGTGAGCCGCACACCTGCCAGCGGCCGGTCCGTCCATCTGTAGCGGGGCGGGCCGTCTGCCCGCCCCGCTCACGGCTACATCTGCTCGCTCTGCGCGCCCGAGTGCTTGCGGGCCTTGCCGAGGTCGGGCTTCTGGCCCAGCGGCTCGACCGTCTCGCGGGCGCTGAACGTGCCGCGGCCGTCGATCGAGGGTCCGGAGGTCCAGCGGCCCTGCGGCGTCGGCTCGTCGAGCGAGGTGTTGAGGAAATAGTACGAATGCTCGGTCGCCTCGTGCGCCTGGGGCGTGGAGTTCGGGATCGGGAAGGCCTTCTCCAGCCCGCCGAGCTCCTCGACCACCGCCAGCCACTGCTGCTGGTGCATAGTGTCCCGCGCGATCAGGAACGACAGCATGTCCTTCATGCCCTTGTCGGCGGTGATGTTGTAGAGCCGCGAGGCGAGCACCCTGCCGCCGCTCTCGGCGGTGACGTTGGCCATCATGTCGCAGGCGAGATTGCCGGTCGCATAGACGTGGCTCATCTCGAAGGGGATGCCGTTGGCGTTGACCGGCATCGCCGACAGGCCCGAGCTGAGGATGTGGCGCGGGTTCATGCCGCCCATGATGGCGTTGAGCACCGGGTCCTTCGCCGCCTCCTCCTGCGCCTCGATCGGCGCGCCCTCGAGGTTGAGCGCCACGGCGTGCCCCAGGAACTCGATGTGGCTCAGCTCCTCGGTCGCGGTCATCATCAGCATGTCGCGGTACTTGGGGTTGCCCCGCGCGCCCATCGCCTGGAAGAAATACTGCATCGCGATGCGGATCTCGCCCTCGATGCCGCCGATCGCCTGCTGGAGGTAGCGCGCGAACAGCGGGTCCGGGCGAGACGGAGCTGTCGGCGGCACCTGCGCTGCGGTCGCCTATGGCGTCGGCCTCGCCTTCCGCCTCGGCTGAGCCCCGGCCGTTCACGGCGAAATGACCGGCGACCGCCGCCGCGCCGCCTAGACTGGCGGGGCAACCCAAAGGAGGGGCCATGCCCGACCGTCGTACCTCCTGCTCACCGGCGGCGCTCTCGCCGCCTGCCTTCTCGCGCCCGCCGCCGCCCGGGCGCATCAAGGCTGGTCCTGGACCGAGGGCGGCGACTTCCGGCTGACCGGGGTGATCCGCTCGGCGCGCCTCGGCAACCCGCACGGCATCCTCGAGATCGACGCCGAAGGCGAGATCTGGACCGCCGAGGTCGGCCAGCCCTGGCGCAACGCGCGCGCCGGCCTCACCGACGCGATGTTCGCCCCCGGCACCGAGATCACCCTCGAAGGCGAGCGCTCCGCCGACCCCGCAGAGCGGCGGATGAAGGCCGAGCGCGTGGTCATTGCCGGCACCGTTCACGTGCTCTACCCCGACCGGAGCTGAGCCCGCCCGCGCGTGGAGACCTTCGCCGCCGCCGTCGAGACATCCGCGGTCGCGCAGGCCCTGCGCCGGTCGCGATGGATCTATCCGGGAGTGAACGCCGGGCATGTCCTCGGCGTGGCATTGCTCGTCGGCGCGATCGTGCCGCTCGACCTGAGGCTGATGGGACGAGGAACGGCAGCGCCGGGCGCAGCAGCCGCGAGGCCTCGGGCACGACGAAGCACAGCCCGATCCCGACCGCCAGCGCCCAGGGAGCCCGCGCGCCTAGCCAGGCGAGGGCGACGAGGATCATCTCCGCCCGAAGCGCTCGGGAGCATAGGGCGCGAGGTCGATGTTCGCCCGCCGCCCGCCGGCGATGTCGGCGACCATCCGCCCCAGCCGCGGGCCGATCGTGAGCCCCAGATGCTGCGAGCCGAAGGCACAGATGACATCCCGAGCCCCCGGCACCTCCCCGAGCATCGGCAGGCTGTCGGCGGTCGTGGGCCGGTGGCCCATCCATTCGCTCTCGCCCTCCCACGCGAGCCCGGGATAGAGCCTCGCCACCGCCGCGCGGATGAACCGCCGGGGCGCGGGCGACGGGGCTGCGCCGAGCCCGCCGAACTCCACCAGCCCCGCCAGGCGCAGGCCACCCCGCATCGGCGTCACCGCCAGCGCCTCCTCCGCGAGCATGTAGGGAAACGGCGGCGCGTGCGACGGCGCGCGCAGCATCAGGTGATAGCCCCGCTCGCTCTCGAGCGGGGTCGCGAGCCGCAGCCGCTCGGCGAAGGGCCGCGACCAGACGCCGGCGGCGAGCACCACCTTGTCCGCCGCTTGGCGGCCCGCCGCCGTCACCACGCAGGCCCCCCGCTCCAGCGGCCGGATGTCGCGGACCCGCGCGCGCAGATGCCCGCCCCCCGCCGCCGCGAAGGCGCCGGCGAGCGCCGCGACATAGGCGGCGGGATCCGCGATCCAGCCGTGGTCGCGGAAGATCGCGCCGAAGCCGTAGGCCGGCCCCAGCGCCGGATCGGCCTCGCGCAGCGCCGCTCCCTCGCGCTCCTCCCAGTCGATGCCCAGCGCGGCCTTCAGCGCGAAGCCCGTCCGCGCCCGTCCGAAGG
>JBBQRM010000115.1:0-8271 GCA_038214855.1 Rhodobacterales bacterium
TCAACCACTCCTCGACCGAGCTCTTCTTCGAAGACGTGGCCCTTCCCGCCGACAGCATGATCGGCGAGGAGGGGCGCGGCTTTCGCTACATCCTCGACGGCATGAACGCCGAGCGCATCCTGATCGGCGCCGAATGCATCGGCGACGCTGCGTGGTTCACCCGCACCGCGACCGCCTATGCCAACGCCCGCGTGGTCTTCGGCCGGCCGATCGGCGCCAACCAGGGCGTGCAGTTCCCGATCGCCCGCGCCCATGCCCAGGCCGAGGCCGCGCGGCTGATGGTCTACCGCGCCGCCGGGCTGTTCGACGCGGGCGCGCCCTGCGGCCCGGAGGCGAACATGGCCAAGCTCCTCGCCTCCGAGGCCTCTTGGGCCGCGGCCGACACCTGCCTGCAGACCCACGGCGGCTTCGGCTTCGCCGAGGAATACGACGTCGAGCGCAAGTTTCGCGAGACCCGCCTCTACCAGGTCGCGCCGATCTCGACCAACCTGATCCTGTCCTATCTGGGCGAGCACGTGCTCGGCCTGCCGCGGTCCTACTGAACCCGTGCCCGGCCCCTTCGCAGACCTGCTGGTGATCGCGCTGGAACAGGCGGTCGCGGCCCCCCTGTGCACCTGCCGCCTCGCCGACGCCGGCGCCCGCGTGATCAAGGTCGAGCGCCCCGAGGGCGACTTCGCGCGGGCCTACGACCGGCTCGCCGCCGGCCAGTCGAGCTATTTCGTCTGGCTCAACCGCTCCAAGCAGTCGGTGGCCCTCGATCTCAAGGACCCCTGCGACGCCGCTCTGCTGGCAAGGATGCTCGTCCGCGCCGACGTGCTGGTGCAGAACCTCGCGCCCGGCGCGCTCGAGCGGCTCGGCTTCGGGGCCGAGACGCTTCGCGCGCGCCACCCGCGGCTCGTCCAGTGCCACATCTCGGGCTTCGGCGAGACCGGCCCCTATCGCGACAAGAAGGCCTACGACCTGCTCGTCCAGGCCGAGAGCGGCCTTTCCTCGGTCACCGGCACCGCCGAGGCGCTCGCGCGGGTCGGCGTCTCGGTCTGCGACATCGCCACCGGCATGGCCGCCTATGCCGCCATCCTCGAGGCGCTGGCGTCCCGCGCGCTGACCGGCGACGGCGCGATCCTCGATGTCTCGATGTTCGACGCGATGGCCGAATGGATGGCGGTGCCGCTGCTCCAGGCCGAGGGCAGCGGCAGGAACCCGCCGCGCCTCGGCCTGCACCACCCCTCGATCGCCCCCTACGGCGCCTATCGCTGCGGCGACGGGCTCGAAGTGCTGATCTCGATCCAGAACCCGCGCGAGTGGGAGGCCTTCTGCGCCGGCGTCCTCGGCGAGGCGAGCCTCGCGCACGACCCGCGCTTCGCCGACCCTTCCAAGCGCGTGGCGAACCGCGCGGCGCTCGACGCGCTGATCCTCGCCTGCTTCAGCGCCTGCCCCCGTGCCGAGGTGATCGCCCGGCTCGACGCAGCGCGGGTGGCCTGGGGCCGCGTGAATTCGGCGCTCGACCTCGCCCGGCACCCGCATCTGCGGCGCCTGGAGACGGCGACCCCCGGAGGCGCCGTGGCCGTGCCCGCCCCGCCTGCGAGGCGGCGGGGGCAGGACGCCGTCGCCGGGCCGGTCCCGGCACTCGACGCGCACGGGGCCGCGATCCGGCATGAATTCGCACAGGCGCGCTGAGCCGCCCGGCGCGCGGGTCTTGCGTTCCGCAGCCGTTCCCGGCTTGATCCGTTCCGAGACCCAGAGGATGCCGATGGCCCATGTGTTCCCGCCCCCCGCGATCCCGACGCTGCCGGTGCGCGGCTCCGCCGACGGCTTTCCGGTGCGCCGGGTCTATTGCGTCGGCCGCAACTACGCCGAGCACGCGATCGAGATGGGCCACGATCCCGACCGCGAGCCGCCGTTCTTCTTCCAGAAGAACCCCGACGACCTCACGACGAACGGCCGCTTCCTCTATCCCTCCGGCACATCGGACGTGCACCACGAGATCGAGCTCGTCGTCTGCCTCGGCGCCGGCGGCACCGACATTCCCGTGGGCCGGGCGCTCGATTGCGTCTGGGGCTACGGCGTGGGCCTCGACATGACGCGGCGCGACCTGCAGGCGGAGGCCAAGAAGCTCGGCCGCCCCTGGGAGACCGCCAAGGCCTTCGAGGGCTCCGCGCCGGTCTCGGCGATCGTCCCCGCCGCCGAGATCGGCCACCCCGCGCGCGGCGCGATCACCCTCGACGTGAACGGCGCGCGCCGGCAGTCGGGCGACCTCGCGCAGATGATCTGGAAGGTGCCGGAGGCCATCGCCTATCTCTCGACGCTGTTCCGCCTGGCTCCGGGCGACGTGATCATGACCGGCACGCCGGCGGGCGTGGGCCCGGTCGTCCGCGGCGACCGGCTCGAGGGGAGGATCGACGGCGTCGGCGCGCTCGAGCTCGGCGTGGTCTGAGCCTTGCGCGGCTCCCCCCTCGCCCTGCGCTCCGCAGAATGAAGGTCTGCGTCTTCGGCGCCGGCGGCGCAGGCGGCCTCATCGCCGCGCATCTCGCGCTCTCCGGCCGCGCCGAGGTGAGCCTTGTGGCGCGCGGCGCGCATCTCGACGCCCTGCGCGGCCAGGGGCTGCGCCTGCTGGGCCTGGCCGGCGAGACGCGCGTCGATGTCGGCGCCAGCGACGATTCCTCGACGCTCGGGCCGCAGGACTACGTCGTGCTCGCGCTGCGCGCCCCCGCGGTCACGGCGGCCCTGCCGGCCATCGCGATGCTGCTCGGGCCCGAGACCTGCCTCGTGACCATCCAGAACGGCATACCGTGGTGGTACTTCCACCGGCACGGCGGCGTCTTCGAGAAGCTGATGCTCGACGCCACCAACTCGCTCGGGCGCATCTGGCTGACGCTCGGCCCGGAGCGGGCGCTGGGCTGCGTGCTCCACGTGCGCGCCGAGCGCACAGGCCCCGGGGTCGTGCGGCATCTGGGCGGCGGCTGCATGGCCATGGGCGAGCCCTCGGGCGAGACGACGCCGCGCGCCACCGCCTTCGCCGGCGCACTGGAGACCGGCGGCCTCGCGGTGTCCCTCGAGCCGCAGATCCGCGCACGGGTCTGGGCGCGGATGTCGCGGGACGCCTTCCTCGGCCCCGTCGCCTCCCTCACCGGCGCGACCCCGGCCGCGCTCGCCGCAGATCCCGGCACGCGCGCCGTCCTCGCGGCGCTGCGCACCGAGGCCGCGGCGGTGGCGGCGGCCTTCGGCGAGGCGCTCCCGGAGACGGAGCCGGACGGAACGGATGCGCCCCGATCTCGCACACGGCCGGCCGCTCGAGCACGACATACAGCTCGGCGCCATCGCCGAGCTAGGCCGGCTCGCGCACACGCCGACGCCCGTCACCGACCGCGTCCACGCGCTCATCCGCCTGCGTGCCGGCGGCGTCACCGGCCCCTGAGCCGCGGGCGCGTGTTTTTTGAAGTAGCTTAGCTGGAATAGCTCGACCGGAGCCAGTATCACCCCTGTGCGGCGCCGTCCGGATTTCCCGGCGGGATGCGCAGGACGCGTTGCAACGGGCAGACCGCTCAGGCCGCCCCGTCGGTGAACTGCAGCCGCGCGAGCCGCGCATAGAGCCCGTCCTCGGCGACCAGCGCCCCGTGCGTGCCTTCGGCCACGACCCGCCCGTCCTGGAAGACCATGATCCGGTCCGCCTTCTTCACGGTGGCGAGCCGGTGCGCGATGATCAGCGTCGTGCGCCCCTCGGCCAGCCGCTCGACGGCGTGCTGCACCGCCCGCTCGCTCTCGGCATCGAGCGCGCTCGTCGCCTCGTCGAGCAGCAGCACCGGCGCGTCGCGCAGGATCGCCCGCGCGATGGCGATGCGCTGCTTCTGCCCGCCCGACAGCATCACCCCCCGCTCGCCGAGATAGGTGTCGTAGCCCTGCGGCAGACGAGCGAGGAACTCGTGCGCCGCCGCCGCCCGCGCCGCCGCCTCGATCTCGGCGTCAGACGCGCCCGGCCGGCCGAAGCGGATGTTCTCGCGCGCGCTCGCCGCAAAGATCACCGGCTCCTGCGGCACGAGGGCGATCCGCCCCCGGAACGCCGCCCGTTCCATCTCACGCAGGTCGATGCCGTCGAGGGTCACGCGCCCCTGGTCGGGATCAAAGAACCGCATCAGGAGCTGGAAGATCGTGGTCTTGCCTGCCCCCGACGGCCCGACCAGCGCCACGGTCTCGCCGGGCCGGATGTGCAGCGACAGATCCTCGAGCGCCGGCAGTTCGGGGCGCGCCGGGTAGCGGAAGGTCACGTGCTCGAAGGTCACCTCGCCGCGCACGGGCCGCGGAACCGGCACCGGCGTCTCGGGGTCGCGGATCGCATCCGCGGCGCCGATCAGCTCGACCATCCGCTCTGTCGCGCCGGACGCGCGCTGCAGCTCACCCCAAATCTCGCTCAGCGCCGCGGTCGCACCCGCCACCATCACCGCGTAAATCACGAACTGCACCAACTCGCCCGGCGTCATGCCGCCGCCCCGCACGTCGCGCGCCCCGATCCACAGCACGCCGACGATCGAGGTGAACACCAGGAAGATCACGATCGCCGTCATCGCCGAGCGGGTGATGATGCGCCGTCGCGCCGCGTCGAAGGCGCGCTCGGTCAGATCGCCGAAGGCCGCACGGCTGACGCTCTCGTGGGTGTAGGCCTGAACCGTCTGCGCCGCCATCAGGCTCTCGGAGGCCTGGGCGCTCGACTCGGCGATCCGGTCCTGGCTCTCGCGGCTCAGCCCCCGCAGGCGGCGGCCGAGCGTCAGGATCGGCACGATCACCAGCGGCACCCCGATCAGCACCAGCCCGGTCAGCTTCGCCGAGGTGATGGCCAGCAGCATCAGCCCGCCCACCAGCGTCAGCACGTTGCGGAGCGCGATGGAGACCGACGAACTGACCACCGACAGGACCAGCGTCGTGTCGGTGGTCAGCCGCGACAGCACCTCGCCGGTCATGATCCGCTCGTAGAACGCCGGGGAAAGCCCGATCACCTTGTCGTAGATCGCGCGGCGGATGTCGGCGATCACCCGCTCGCCGAGCCGCGTCACCAGATAGAACCTCAGCGCGGTGCCGAGTGCGAGCAACGCCGCGATCCCGATCGCCGCGCCGAAATAGGCGTCCATCAGCGCGAGGTTCTCGGCGAAGAACCCATCGACCACCCGTCTGACCGCCAGCGGCAGCGCCAGCGACAGCATCGCCGTGACGCTCAGCGCCGCGATGGCGCCGATCAGCAGGCCCCGATAGGGCCGCACGAACGGCCACAGGCCGCGCAGCGGCCCCACGTTGCGCGCCCGCGGGCGCTGCGCCGCTTCCTTGTCCGCCATGATCCCCTGCCGCCGTCTCTGCGCCGCCGGGATTAGCAACCGCGCCGGGCCGAGACAAGCGCAGGCCTTGGGACGGATCGGCGCAGGCTGGAGCGGGTTCCGATCGGGCGACCCTGCCGGAGACGGGGCTGCTCAAGGTTGAGCAATCTCCCAGGGTGCTGATAAAAATAGACTTTTCGCCGCGATTAACCACAGCGAAAGCATTGTTAACGGCAGCTTCGGGGAGGCGGTGGAGCGGGTGATGGGAATCGAACCCACGTATTCAGCTTGGAAGGCTGCTGCTCTACCATTGAGCTACACCCGCACAAGCTCGCTTATAGCCGCCCCGCCGCGCGGGCTTCAAGCCGGCATCGCCGCGCGCGGCACCAGCCGCTCCATCAGACCGGCCAGCTCGTCGTAGTGTCCCAGCATCGCCTCGGGCTCGAGCCGCGCCAGCCCCGCGCCCTCCGGCCCGAAGCCCACCAGCACGCAAGGCACCCCCGCCGCCCGCGCAGCCTCCCGGTCGGTGCGCGTGTCGCCGATCATCACCGACCGCGCGGGCGTACCGCCGGCGCGCGAGATCGTCTCCAGCAGATGCCGCGGGTCGGGCTTTCTGACGTCGAGGCAATCGGCGCCCAGCATCGCCGCGAGCCGGTGCCCGAGCCCCAGCCGCGCCAGCAGATCGTGCGCGAGGCCCGTGGGCTTGTTGGTACAGACCGCGAGCCGCCACCCCGCCGCCTCGAGCGCATCGAGCGCCGCCTCGACTCCCGCATAGAGCCGGGTGTGGAAATCTACGCTCTCGGCGTAGAAGTGCAGGAGCCGCGGATAGAGCGCATCCACCCGCGCCTCGTCCCGCGCCACCTCCAGCCGCTCCAAGCCCGCGCGCAGCATCGCGCGGCCCCCCGCGAAGGCCACGGCCGCGTCGCTGCGCCCGTCGAGCGGCGCCCCGAGCCCCGCCTCGACGAGCGCCGCATTGGCCGCGGCGATCAGGTCGAGCGAGGTGTCCGCCAGCGTTCCGTCGAGATCGAAGACCGCCACGCGCATCATGCATCCCCCTGCCTCGCGCCCTTCCATCCAGCATCGCGGCAACGTTGTGAAACGAAATCTGATCGCCCGCGGCCTTTTCCCGCAGCCTCGCCGCTGCTAGAACCGCCCCGAGCCCTGCGCGGAGCCCCCATGCCCACAGCCGTCATCCTGCTCGCCGCCGGCCAGGGCAGCCGCATGAACTCCGACCGGCCCAAGGTGCTCCACCCGCTCGGCGGCGCACCGATGATCGCCCATGCGCTCGGCGTCGCCCGAGCGCTCGACCCCGAGCGGCTGGTCGTCGTCACCGGCCACGGCGGCGCCGAGGTCGAAGCGGCCGTGCGCGAGATCGACGAGGCGGCCAGCTTCGCGCATCAGGCCGAGCGCCGCGGCACCGGCCATGCCGTGCGGCAGGCCGCCCCCGCGCTCGCGGGCTACGAGGGCTGCGCGCTCGTTCTCTACGGCGACACGCCGCTGATCCGCCCCGAGACGCTGCGCGCGATGCTCAAAGCCCGCGCCTCCGGCGCCGCGGTGGTCGTGCTCGGCTTCGAGGCGGCGGAGCCCGGCCTCTACGGGCGGCTCGTCACCGCGCAGGGCCGGCTCGAGGCCATAGTCGAGGCGCGGGATGCGACGCCCGAGCAACAAGCGATAACTCTGTGCAATTCCGGCGTGATCGCCGCCGACGCAGGCCTGCTCCTGGAGCTTCTGGCCGAGGTCGGCTGCGACAATTCCAAGCGCGAATACTACCTCACCGACATCGTCCACCTCGCCCGCGCCCGTGGCCTCGAAGCCGCCGTCATCACCTGCCCCGAGGCCGAGACGCTTGGGATCAACTCCCGCGCCGATCTCGCCGCCGCCGAGGCCGCGTTCCAGGCCCGCGCGCGGACGGCGGCGATGGACAACGGTGCCACGCTGATCGACCCCGCCAGCACCTGGTTCGCGCTCGACACGCATCTGGGCCGCGACGTGACGGTCGGTCCCTGCACATTCTTCGGCCCCGGCGTCACCGTCGAGAACGGTGCGACCATCCACGGCTTCAGCCATCTGGAGGGCTGCCACATCAGCCGCGGCGCCCAGGTCGGTCCCTTCGCGCGGCTGCGCCCCGGCGCGGAGCTCGCCGAGGACGTGCGCGTCGGCAACTTCGTCGAGATCAAGAACGCCACGATCGCCGCGGGCGCCAAGGTCAACCACCTGAGCTACATCGGCGACGCCAGCGTCGGCGAGGGTGCGAACATCGGCGCGGGCACCATCACCTGCAACTACGACGGCGTCTTCAAGCATCGCACCGAGATCGGCGCGCGCGCCTTCATCGGCTCGAACGCGGCCCTCGTCGCCCCGGTCGCCATCGGCGCCGAGGCGATGGTCGCCGCCGGCTCGGTCATCACCGGGGACGTGCCCGACGGCGCCCTCGCGCTCGCCCGCGGCCGCCAGGCCGTCAAGCCCGGCCTCGCGCGCAAGATGCGCGACCGGCTGCGCGCGCTCAAGGCCGCGCGCTGATGTGCGGCATCGTCGGCATCCTCGGCCGCCACGAGGTGGCACCCCTGATCCTCGAGGCGCTGAAGCGGCTGGAGTACCGCGGCTACGACAGCGCCGGGATCGCCACGCTGCACGAGGGCGAGCTCGCCCGCAGGCGCGCGACCGGCAAGCTGATCGCGCTGTCCGACCTGCTGGTGCGCGACCCGATCCGCGGTTACTCCGGGATCGGCCACACCCGCTGGGCCACCCACGGCGCGCCGACCGAGGCGAATGCCCATCCCCACCGCGCCGGCGGCGTCGCCGTCGTGCACAACGGCATCATCGAAAACTTCCGGGCCCTGCGCGCCGAACTCGAGGCGGGCGGCGCGGTCTTCGAGACCGAGACCGACACCGAGGCCGTGGTCCAACTCTGCGACCGCGCGCTCCGGGCCGGCCGCACGCCGGTGGAGGCCGCGCGCGAGACGCTCGCGCG
>JBBQRM010000116.1:0-8264 GCA_038214855.1 Rhodobacterales bacterium
AACACGAAGAGCCTGCGGCGAATTGATTCACCCACATGCTGCCGGTTGGGCACCGCGACTCATGGAGGTCGGCCGCACGCGCGATGAGCGCTCGACGCCATTGCCGCACCCGCATCCACCACCCCGTTTTGCGCAAAGCCAAGCTAAGGAAACCGTGCCCCGGACCAATGGCCTGATCCGTCGCCAGGTCATCACCGACGCCGCCACGCATGACGGCGCGCGTCTGCGCGAGGGGCTGATTCAGCGCGCCAATATCTCGCGGGATGTGTGGGCGGACAGCGCCTACCAGTCGGCCGGGAACGAGGCGTGGCTGGCGGACCACGGCATGACCAGCCGCATTCACCGCAGCAATCCCCGCGGTCGCTAGACACCCGAACGCATCTGCCGCGCCAATGCGGCCAAGTCGGCGGCGCTCGAAGGTCGAGCACGTCTTCGCGCACCAGAAGGCACGAATGCGCCTGAAGATCCGCACCATCGGGATCAGGCGCGCCGCAGCGGCGATCACGCTGGCAACCATGGCCTGCAACATGACCCGATGGAGGTGGCTCAACGGAAGAGCCGTGCCCGTCTGACGACAATCGGCGTCCGATCCGACGTCATCAGCGCTTAAAGTAGCCGAAACCCGCTCCCGCTGTCCCAAATCGCTGCTTCGAGGAAGTATGCGGAGGTGTCCAGCTGGTCTGGATCAAGGTTTCTCGGATGTCTTGCCGGCAGTCCTTCGATTCCTTCCGGATGCCACCATTCGACGCGAGGCGTATCAGCTTTGCGCGTGCCGAATTTTTCGGACGATGGCGGTTCCGACAATGCGTCCTTCTTCGATCATTGTCCGAACCGGCTGTTCGGGTGATGCCAAGATCTCCCCATCGCCGCGCCGCCACGGACGTCCCCTCACCGATCGGGTGTCGACCAGTCGGAGGGCGGGATGTTCCGTCGCCGCAGGCGGAGTGCGAGGCCGAGTGCGACCCCGACGCCAATGGCGACGGTAAGATCGGCGAATATGGTTAGGATCATCGTCATCAGCAGCAGAAGCCGATCCGACGGCCGTTCCTGGAGATATCCGCGCCATTTGTGCGGCTCGCTCATGTTCCAGGCGGTCAGGATCAAGAGGCCGGCCAAGGCCGGCATCGCCAGATACCCCGCAAGGGGGGCGGCAGCCAGCATGACCAGAAGGATGGTCAATGCATGCACGATGCCCGCCACGGGGGTCTTGCCACCCGCCCGGACATTCGTGGCGGTCCGTGCAATGGCGCCGGTCGCGGGAAGGCCACCGAACAGGGACGATCCGATATTGGCAAAGCCCTGCGCCAGAATTTCCGCATTCGGACGGTGACGCCCGCCGATCATCCTGTCTGCGACCATCGCGGACAGAAGCGATTCGATGCTTGCCAGAAAGGCGATGACGAACGCGGACGGCAGAAGCTCGGTGATCCGGGCGAAGGAGATATCGGGAATGGCGGGCACCGGAAGCGTACCGGGCAGAGCGCCGAAGCGCGAGTAGAGCGTATCGACTGGGACGGATGGCAACGCCACAATGGCGGATGTCAGGCCGACTGCGACAATAAGGCCGGGAAATTTCGGGGCGATGCGTCGCAGCAGGACGATCGAGAGGATCGTCGCAAGTCCGACCGCCAGGGCCGCGCCGCTCACGTTGTCGCGGGCGGCCCAAAGGGCTTCGACCTTTCCGACGAACTCTGCCGGAACCTGCGTGATCGACAGACCGAGCAGGTCCTTGATCTGGCTTGTCGCAATGATGATCGCGATGCCGACGGTAAACCCGTTGACCACCGGCTCGGGGACATAGGCCACGAGGTTGCCTGCACGCAGATACCCGGCAACCATCATGATCGCCCCGGCCATGAAGGTCGCGACGACCAGGCCGTCATAGCCATGCTCGGCGATGACGCCGAAGACGACGACAATGAAGGCCCCCGTCGGACCGCCGATCTGCACCCGGCTTCCGCCCAGAAGCGAGATGAGGAACCCCCCGACGATCGCCGTGATCAGACCCTTCTCGGGCGCCGCACCGGACGCGACGGCGATCGCGATGCTCAGCGGCAAGGCCACCATGGCGACGCTCACACCGGCGATGAGGTCGCTGCCGAACTGATGCCGGTCATAGGTTGAGAGGGTGGTCAGGAGCTTCGGTTTCATCGGCGACCGATGCATGGCATTGGACGTCGGTGCACTGATCCATGTCAGCGGAGTTTTGCGGAACGGCAGCAAGGTCTGCCGTTGCCACCTCTTTGCGCCAGATCTGGACGCGGTAGGCCCCGGTGGGGAGCTTATTTACGGTCGCCATCTGGCGTGTGCGCTGTGTGTGCAATGAGTCGTCGTAGAGGGGCAAATTCGGGGATATCGGGGCGTAGTCGGGCGTGGTTGACGAGACCCGAAACAGTTCGAAGATAAGAGAATGTATATAGATCAACACGCTAGACTGGCCGTGGCGCCGATGATGGACTGGACGGACCGGCACTGCCGGTTCTTCCATCGGCGCTTCACGCGCCGGGCGCTGCTCTACACCGAGATGGTCACCACCGGAGCGGTGCTCCACGGCGATCGGGCGCGGCTGCTCGCCTTCCATCCCGAGGAGGCGCCGCTGGCGCTCCAGCTCGGCGGGTCCGAGCCTGTGGCACTCGCCGAGGCGGCGCGCATCGGCCGCAATTGCGGCTTCGCAGAGATCAACCTCAACGTCGGCTGTCCTTCGGACCGTGTCCGCGCCGGCTGCTTCGGAGCGGCGCTGATGCTCGATCCAGCGCTGGTCGGGGAGTGTGTCGCGGCGTTGATCGAGGCGGCGGCGCCGGTGCCGGTCAGCGTCAAGTGCCGCATCGGCGTGGATGATCAGGAGCCTGCAAGCGTGCTTCCGGCCTTCCTGGGGATGCTCGAGGACCGCGGCGTGCGGCGGGTCGCGATCCACGCGCGCAAGGCTTGGCTCGACGGACTAAGTCCCAAGCAGAACCGCGAGATCCCGCCGCTCGACCACGCGCTCGTCGTCGCGATGAAGGCGCGCTTTCCCGAGCTCTGCATCACGATCAACGGCGGCATCGGCTCGCTCGACCAAGTGCGGGGTTTTCTCGATGCGGGACTCGACGGGGTGATGATCGGCCGTGCCGCTTATCAGACGCCGGCGATGCTCGGCGCTGTCGATCCCGCGATCTTCGGCGCCCCTGGCCCCGACGTCAGCCCCGAGGCAGCCGTCCGCGCGATGCTGCCATACATCGAGGCAGAGCGCGGGCGGGGCACGCGGCTGCACCAGATCACGCGCCACATGCTCGGCGCCTTTCAGGGCCGCCCCGGCGCGCGCGCCTGGCGACGCCTGCTGTCGGAGGGCGCAACCGCGCCGGGCGCGGACGGCGATCTCGTCCTTCGCGCGCTCGAGGCTGTCGCGCCGGACTCGGTCGCCGCGGCCTGACCGCGGGCGCCCGTCAGGCGGCGCGCTGGGTCTTGCGCGGCCGGCGCGGGCGGCTGCGCGCCGCGCGCGGGCCGGTGTCGACACCGTTCGCAGCCTTGGGCGCGGGCCCTCGCGTCCCCGCAACCTGCTGCGCGCGCGCCCCGGCCTCCTTCGGCAGGAGCGGCGTGCGGATCGCCTTTTCCACCGCACGCAGCTTCTTGATCTCGTCGGGCGCGCAAAGCGTCACGGCGATCCCGTCCGCGCCATTGCGGGCCGTGCGCCCGATGCGGTGCACGTAGTTCTCAGGCTCGTCTGGCAGGTCGTAGTTGATGATGTGGCTGATGCCCGGCACATCGATGCCGCGCGCGACGATGTCGGTCGCGACCAGCACCCGCACCTGACCGGTGCGGAAGCGGTTAAGCGCCCGCTGCCTTGCATTCTGCGCCTTGTTGCCGTGGATCACCTCGGCCGCCACCCCGTCCTTGCCGAGGTTCTCCGTCACGCGGTCCGCACCGCGCTTGGTGCGCGCGAAGACGATGGCGCGGCTCACCTCCGGCATGGTCAGGAGCGCCTTCAGCCGCGCGCGCTTGGCCGCCGTCTCGGTCAGTTCCACCCGCTGCTCGACGCGCTCGACCGTCGTTTCCTGCGGCGCCACCGCGACGCGCACCGGATCGGTGAGGAAGCTCTCCGCGAGCCCCGCCACCTCGGGCGGCATCGTCGCCGAGAAGAGCGCAGACTGCCGCCGCGGATGCAGCGCTGCCACGATCCGGCGCACGGGCTTGACGAAGCCCATGTCGAGCATCCGGTCGGCCTCGTCGAGCACCACCCATCGCGTCTCGTCGAGCCGGATCGCGCGGTCGTCCATCAGGTCGATCAGCCTTCCCGGGGTCGCGATCACGATATCGACCCCGCGGCTCATCGCCCGGATCTGACCGCTGCGCGACATGCCGCCGAGGATCAGCAGCGTGGCGAGCCGCGCGCCACCGGCGAAGGCCTTGAGGTTCGCCTCGATCTGCACCGCCAGCTCCCGCGTCGGCGCGAGGATCAGCGCCCGGCAGGCCTTGGGGCTCGGCCGCCCGCCGAGCTCGAGGATCTGATGCAGGATCGGCAACCCGAAGGCCGCAGTCTTGCCGGTCCCGGTCTGCGCCACGCCCAGAATGTCGCGCCCCGCGAGCTGCGGCGCGATCGCCTGGTCCTGGATCGGCGTGGGCGTGTCGAAGCCCGCGCGCGTCAGTGCGTCGAGCAGCGGTCGGGCGAGCCCGAAATCGGCAAAAGTGTGCTTGGTCAAAGTTCCGTCCTTCCCGCGCGGCCATCCGGCCTGGCGCGGTTGTCGCCCTCGTCAGGCGCACGTGACGAAAACTCATGATTTTACGATGTCGGGGGTGTCGTGACCCCGTCTGCGCCATCGCCATGAACCCTTATTGGGTCCGCTTCCGCGCAGATAGTCCATTGTGCGCCGCAGCGCAAGTCTCCCGAGCGCAGTTTCCCGGCGCTACCAAACCGCCTTGCCGCTGGTCACATGCGCGAGGTCCATGCCGAGCCCCTGGTCCCGCAGCGCCGGGGGCGGCTGCGTCGGCGAGCGCCGCGCCCCGAAACTCTGCCGGTAGCTCGACGGCGAGACGCCGAGACGCCGCTGGAACACCCGACGCAGATTGGTGGCGCTGCCCAGCCCGGAGCGTGTCGCGATCGCCTGCGTGTCGAGGCCGGTCCGCTCCAGCAGGTCGCGGGCGTGGCCGAGGCGGACCTCCTGAACGTAGCTGCCGAGGGTGAGGCGCGTAATCTTCTTGAAAAGGCGCAGCAGGCTGCGTTCGCTCATCGCGGCCCGCCGCGACAGGACCTTGACCGACAGGTCCGCCTCCGGATGCTCGTAGATGTGGATCTGCACGCGGCGGATGCGGGGGTCCTCGATGAAGTCCGTGCGCAGCTGCGCGCTGAACTGCGACTGCCCTCCCGAACGCCGCCGCTCCAGGACCAGGAACCGCGCCAAGTCGAGCGCGAGCTGGCGGCCGTGGTCAGCCTCGATCAGGGCGAGCGCGAGATCCACCCCCGCCAGCATCCCCGCAGAGGTCCAGTACTTGCCGGAGTTGAGGAAGATCGCGTCGGCGTCGATCTCGATGTCGCGATGCTCCTCGAGCAGGCGCAGGGCCTCAAGCCAGTGCGAGGCGACGCGATGCCCGGCGATCAAGCCGCTCGCAGCCAGGACGGTGGAGCCGGTGCAGACCGCCCCCATGCGGACACAGCGCGGCTCCAGCGCACGCAGCCACGCGAGAAGCCGCGGGTCTCGCGCAGCGGCCACGTAACCCGGCCCGCCCGCGACCAGGAGCAGGTCGATGCGCTCAGGCAGGCTCGCACAATCGTAAGTCGGCTCGATCTTCAGGAATCCGCCGGCGACCGTCACGGGCATTCCGTCCATCGAGGCCGTGGCGGGCTTGTACAGCTGCCTACCGGTCAGGAAGTTGGCGAGCCCGAACGGCTCCAGCGGGCCGCAGACATCGACCGAGGCGACCTGCGGATAGAGCAGCATAACGACGCGCTTCGGTATCTCGATCCGTCCCACGGAGATCTCCCGTTGATTCTTTGTTGAGCAGATCGAGCACGCGCATGGCGCTTCAATGGGCGGCACCATAACAGGTCCGCGCCCGGCGGTCGCGCAGATGCTGCCAAATTTCGAACCGAAACGGCCAAACGCGGCTGCTGCCGGACGGCGCGGCGGCGGGACGGGTTACGGTGCTGGAATTACGCGCGCCGGCTTTCGCACGGGAAATTGCTTCGTCCCGACCGGCGGTCCGGCCCGGATGCCCGCTGCACACGGCAGGCCGGTGGATCATGGGAGGTCGCCCGTCTTGGAGCCGTCGGCGCTGTTCGCGTTCTTTCTGGCGGTCGCCGCCGTCACGGCGGCGCCGGGGCCGCTGGTCGCTATCCTCGCGGCCCGGACGCTGGTGCGGGATCTGCGCGGTGCGCTCGCATTCGCCGCGGGCATCTGCCTGGGCGACGTCGTGGTCATCGCGCTCATCTGTTCGGGGCTTGGGGCCTGGTCGAACCTCGCGCCGGAGGCGCTGGCGGCCGGCAGGTGGATCGGCGCCGGATATCTCGCCTGGATGGCGATCCGGATGTGGCACACGTCGCCGCAGGCGTCCGCGGCTTCGGCGCCGCGGCGCCATGCGCTCGTCTCCGGCGCAGCGGGGCTGGTCACCTGCCTGAGCAGCCCCCAGACCGTCGTGTTCTACCTGTTGCTGCTGCCCGGGGTGGTCGAGCTCGAGCGGGTGGGTACGGTCGAAGTCGCCGTGCTCGCGATGGTCTCCTTCGCTGCCCTGGCGGCAGTGTTCGCCGGCGTCATGCTGGCGGCGGGGCGGGCGCAGCGGCTGCTGAGCTCCCCGAGCCAGTCCAGAGCCTGCACGCGATGCATGGCGCTGAGCGTCGCCGGGACCGCGATCTGGATCCTGGTCGTCTGAGCCGCGTGGGCTTTCACTGTGAAAGCGACATTGTCCCATTGAAAACGTTGGCGAAAATTCGGCGTTTTAATGTCTCCTTAACGCTTTGGCCATTCAGGCCGAGGCGGCGCCGCGGCTGTTCGGCCCTGAAAGCCGCAGGATGCGGGGCCGGGCGCCGAGACCATCGTCGGGTTGTGCATGGGTTCGCGGTAGGCGGGATCCATCCAGTCCGCGAGATCCACCCCGGTCAGCGCTTCCGTGCGCCGGAGGTCCTCGGCGAACGCCGGGGCGAGGAACGCGCGCGCGGCATCCGTCAGCGTCTCCGCTCCTGTGGTGGGCACGGGCGCGGTGTAGACCGACCGAAGCCCCGACCGGTCATGCGGCTCCACCTCCAGATGTTTCTCGATCCGGGCCAGGGTCGCGGCCGGCCGGTTCCACAGATCGTCCACCCGATAGAACAGCACCTGTCGCCGGTCGAAGAGGTCGAGGAGCCGCGCGATCTGCGCCGCGTAGAGCCCGCGCTCGACATAGGAGAAGGCCCGGTGCACGCCCTCGGGCGCGCGGGCGACCCGCGCTCGACCCCGGTCGGAGACGGCGGCGGCGAAGCTCAGCCTCTCCCGGCCCCGCTCGCGCATCATCCGCCAGTGCGAGAACGCGCGGAACGCCGGATGACGCAGACCGACGATCAGCCGCGCTTCGGAATTGTAGGTCTGCAGCCGGGGCAGCGCCGGCGGCCAGTAGAGATAGGCGGGTGTCGCCTCGCCGCGCCGGACGCCGGTCTCGCTCCAGTCGAACTTGTCGTGCAGCCAGGCGTGGTCGGGACGCGTCCAGTCGGTGCGCGCGCGGTCGAAATGGTGCGCCTCCTTGGGGCTGGCCATCCGGAGCCGCGGGTGCCGCCGCAGCAGTTGCGCGAGTGCGGTCGTCCCGGCCTTCTGCGCGCCGACGACGAAGAAATCGACCCTGTCCTGCGGCATAGGAAGCTTAGGCGGAAAGGCCGCCGGCCGCCTCGACGAAGGCCACCACCTCGGGCACGCCCGCGCCGTCGCGGATGCAGCAGAACTGGAACGGCCGGTCGCCGCGCATCCGCCGCGCGTCGCGGTCCATCACCTCGAGCGAGGCGCCCACGTGCGGCGCGAGGTCGATCTTGTTGATGACGAGCAGGTCGGAGCGGGTGACGCCGGGGCCGCCCTTGCGCGGGATCTTGTCGCCGGCGGCGACGTCGATCACGTAGATCGTGAGGTCCGCGAGCTCGGGCGAGAAGGTCGCGGCCAGATTATCGCCACCGGATTCGATCAGGACCAGATCGAGATCGGGGAAACGCTTTCGCATGTCGGCCACGGCGGCGAGATTGATGCTCGCGTCCTCGCGGATGGCGGTGTGGGGGCAGCCGCCGGTTTCCACGCCGATGATGCGGTCGAGGGGGAGCGCCTGGGAGCGCATGAGGA
>JBBQRM010000117.1:0-8171 GCA_038214855.1 Rhodobacterales bacterium
ACCGAGGAGGTCGATCGCTTCAAGATGGCGGTGGTCAGCGCCGCGCGGGCCGCGCGCACCCACGGCTTCGCCACCGGGTCGGACAAGATCATCGTCACCGCCGGCATCCCCTTCGGCCAGGCGGGTTCGACCAACATCCTGCGCGTCGCCCCCTGCGACGAGAACGCCATCCTCGAGAACCGCGCCGTCGATTGAGGCGGAACGGCTAGTCAAGAAGCGACCCAAGCGCCGTCGTTTTCAGTGGACATCCCATGCTGCCAATCCGCGTCCCGAATGCGCCGAAATGCCAGATCGTCGCCGCCGGCATCCCCTTCGGCTGGGCGCGGCCACGACATCCTGCGCGTGGCCACCTGCGTCGAGAATACCATTTATCAGAACCGCGACGTCGGCTGATGCGTGGGGGACCCTCCCGCGTTAACACAGATTGACAAGTCCCTAATTCGGCGAAAATCCGGCAATGAAATCAAGGGCCATTGTCCCCTTTCACTGTGAAAGCCCCGATCTTTCACGCTCCGCTTGACCCGGAGCCGCCGGCGGCCTATACGGCGCACCTCCATCGACGCGTCCGGCCAAGACGGGCTGCCGAGCCGCGTCCCGAACCCTCCCGAAGGAGCCGAAATGCCCAAGATGAAGACGAAGTCGGGCGCCAAGAAGCGCTTCAAGGTCACGGCCACCGGCCGGATCGTGGCGGCCCAGGCCGGCAAGCGCCACGGCATGATCAAGCGATCCAACAAGTTCATCCGCCAGGCACGGGGCACGACGATCCTGTCCAAGGCGGACGAGGGGATCGTCAAGACCTACATGCCGTATCATCGCTGAGGAGCCGCACCCATGTCCCGAGTCACAGCCGGCCCCGCCTCCCATGCCCGCCATCGCAAGGTCGTCAAGGCCGCGAAGGGCTATTACGGCGCCCGTTCGACCAACTTCCGCACCGCCACGCAGGCCGTCGACAAGGCGATGCAATACGCCACGCGCGACCGCAAGGTGCGCAAGCGGACGTTCCGCGCGCTGTGGATCCAGCGCATCAATGCGGCCGTTCGCGCGCATGACGCCGAGCTGACCTATTCGCGCTTCATCAACGGCCTCGACCGCGCCGGGATCGAGGTCGACCGCAAGGTCCTCGCCGACCTCGCCGTCCACGAGCCCGCCGCCTTCACCGCCATCGTCGACCAGGCGAAGGGCGCGCTGGCCTAGCCGCCTCGCTGTCCCGGGCTTCGACCCGGGACAGCGACCCCCCGCTCAGCCTCTCAGCGGCTCCATCAGCTCGATCCGGTTGCCGAACGGGTCGCGCTTGACGTAGACGCGGGCCGTGCCGTCGAGCTGGACGCTCGCGCCGGCAGGGACCCCCGCCTCGGCCAGCACCGCGACCAGCGCCTCGAGCCCCACGACCCGCAGCGCCGGATGCGCCTTCAGGGCGAGCGTGAACGGCGTCTCGACCCCGAGGTGCAGCCGCACAGACCCGCCGCTGAACCACACCCCGCCGCGATTGTGCAGTGCTGCGGGCTTCGGCACCTCCGCGAGCCCGAGCAGCCCGGCATAGAAGGCGCGTGCTGTGGCCTCGCCGCCGGCCGGCATGGCGAGCTGGATGTGGTCTATCGCCTCGATCCGCATGGCGCGACCCTGCGCGCCTGTGCCCGCCGTTTGCAATCGGGCGGGCCTGTGCTAGGCGTCCGGGCGGTTTTCCCGACGGAGGCGGACATGAACGGCATCGCCGAGCTGAGCGACAGGTATCTCGACGCGATCCGCGCCGTGGACACCGAGGCCGCGCTCGAGGAGCTCCGGGTTCGCGCGCTCGGCAAGAAGGGCGAGGTTTCGGCGATGATGCGGGGCCTGGGCCAGATGACGTCGGAGGAGCGGAAGAGCGCCGGGCCTGCGCTCAACGCGCTGAAATCGGACCTTGCAGAGGCGCTGGGCGCGGCCAAGAGCCGGCTCGCGGACGCGGCCCTCGATGCGCGGCTCGGGGGGGAATGGCTCGACGTGACGCTGCCGGCGCGCGCGGAGGTGCGGGGCAGCATCCATCCGGTCAGCCAGGTGACGGAGGAGATCACGGCGATCTTCGCGGACATGGGCTTCTCGGTCGCCGAGGGGCCGCAGGTCGAGAGCGACTGGTACAATTTCGACGCGCTGAACATCGCGCCCCACCACCCGGCGCGGGCGGAGATGGACACGTTCTACATGGCCCGCGCCGAGGGGGACGAGCGGCCGCCGCACGTGCTGCGGACCCATACCTCGCCGGTCCAGATCCGCCACCTCGCCGAGCATGGGGCGCCGTGCCGGGTGATCGCGCCGGGGCGGGTGTTCCGGGCGGACTACGATCAGACCCACACGCCGATGTTCCATCAGGTCGAGGGGCTGGCCATCGATCGGGACATCACGATGGCGAACCTGAAATGGGTGCTCGAGGAGTTCTGCCGGGCGTTCTTCGAGGTGGATCACGTGGACCTGAAGTTCCGGGCCTCGCACTTTCCGTTCACCGAGCCCTCGGCGGAGGTCGATATCCGCTGCTCCTGGAAGGGCGGGCAGCTTCGGATCGGGGAGGGGGACGACTGGCTGGAGATCCTCGGCTCGGGGATGGTGCATCCGAAGGTGCTGGCCGCCGCCGGGGTCGATCCGGAGGTCTGGCAGGGCTTCGCCTTCGGCATGGGGATCGACCGGATCGCGATGCTGAAGTACGGGATCCCGGATCTCAGGGCTTTCTTCGACAGCGACCTGCGCTGGCTCCGGCACTACGGGTTCGGGGCGCTGGAGGTGCCGACGCTCCGGGGCGGGCTCGGGGGCTGAGGGTGTGAAAGCGGAGGGCTTTCACTGTGAAAGGCCACCATGGGCATTGATTTCACTGGTGAAAATCTTGTGTTTTTACCGGATGTTCATGATCGTTAACGCGCTGCCACGCAGGACGGCTTGATTTCGAGCGCTGGGTGCCAGCGCCGTCAAGCAGATCCCCCTACGCCGTTGAGCGGCCCGGCCGCTGCCCGGCGGTGCCGCCGGACGGGGCGACTGGACGTGCAATCGCAGGGCTGCAAGGCATTCGAACGACTGCTCAGTCCAAGGCCGCGACCACCGCGTCGAAGAACGCCATCGGGTCGATCGGTTCTTTTCCGAGCGGTTTGGGCTGGGCCATATGCGTGGCGATGACGACGTCCTTGGCAGGATTGATGTAGATGTTCTGGCCCTGAATCCCGATTGCGGCGAAGGCGCCGTCGGCGGTGGATCCTTCGGTCCAGCCTGGCCACCACATCAGGCCGTAATCTATAACCGTTCCGTCCTTCAGGCTCTGCTTCTGCCCCGCCATCTCCGTCCAGCCTTCGGGCAGGACGCGCTCGCCATCGATGACGCCCCCGTCCAGGAAGAACTGCCCGAAGCGGGCGAAGTCGCGCAGAGTTGCCGAGAGGCCGCTGCCGCCGATCTCGACGCCGTCAGGGGAGTCGAGCCACCAGTTCGCATCGGCCTCCATTCCGTAAGGCTTCCAGATCTGTTCGGAGAGATAATCCGAAAGCGGTTCGCCGACAGCGCCGTATACGACCTCGCCCAGCACCTGCGTCTCGCCGGTGGAGTAGTTGTGCACCGTCCCCGGCTCGCCGGCACGCGGCAGTGCTGCCATCACCGCCATCGCGGCACCCGGCTCCTGGGCGATCTGCGCGCGCAGAAGGTCCCGCCGGTCCGAGGTCGGATCGGTGTACGTCTCGTTCCACTGCACCCCCGACGCCATCAGCAGCACGTCGCGAATGCTCACGCCGTCATAGGCGCTGCCCTCGAGGGACGGGACATAATCGACGACCATGTCGTCGACGCTGCCGATATGCCCGTCCTCGATCGCCGCCCCGACCAGGGTCGAGGTGACGGATTTCGCCACCGACATCGACATCCAGCGCGTCTCGGCCGTGTTGCCGCGCAGGTAGGTCTCGTAGACCACCTTGCCGTCCTGAAGCACGATCATGCCCGTGACATTGTCGAGGGCGAGAAAATCATAGAGGTCGTAGGTCTTGTCGCCGGCCTCCATCTTCACGAGGCCTTCAAGGTCCTGTGGCGCCTCGGGCAGCGGATGCGGGGCATCGCCGGCCTCGATCACCCGGACGGGGAAGAGACGGTCGATGTTGCGGAAGGTGTTGACTGCCAGATCGGGCGTGAGGTGGCCGTCGTAGATCTGCTCCACCGTTCCGATGGGCTCGTCCGCATGGGGATAATCCTGTGCTCCCGCGCTCGCTGCCGCGGCGAACAGAGCTCCCGTGAATATCGCCGTTCCCAAGGCCAACGGCCGGGCGCAAGTCGGTCTGGTCGGAGCCGGCATGTCACGTTCTCCCATTCCTGATACGAAATGCTCGCATGCGTCCCGGGCGTTTGCAACAGGCGGAGCCGGCGCGGAGGCACGCCTTCGGCGTGACGGGGCGTCTGGACGTGGTATCGCAGGATGCTGGCCCAAAGAGACCGAAAATCGGTGTCCGCTCGCAGCCCCTGTCGAGCCCCGTCAGGCGTGCAACGGGAGCCGGGCGAGCGCATGCCCGTGGGATGGCGCGGCAACGAGGGAGCGAGGCGCTTTATGCCCGCCACCTACATCCGACACCCGAGCGTTGCGCGTGGGTGGCAAGAGCGCCAGCCCGCCCGGACGGGCAGGCGCTCGCCCGGCGCCTTCGGCTTGAATCCGGGCGGGTCCGGTGCCCTGCCGGCGGAGAGGCCTGGGGTCGATCTCCGCTGAGAACCGAGATCGAAGGAGCCCAGCACTCCTGCCGCACGTTCTGGGCGCCGTCCATCCTCCTGCACGCTCCTCAACATCCGTCATTGATCCGTCACCGGAATCGGTAAAACATGGCTAACCGCGCAACCGTCCGGGGAGCGCGGGAACCGTCAGGGGAAACGTCGCCATGAAATACACCATCCACGATCCCGTCACCCGCTCGCAGCGGGCGGACGCCGCCGACGACGTGGGCACCAACCGCTCGCGGGTGCCGACGATCGGCGACGTGATCGCCGTGCGAATGAACCGCCGCGACATCATGAAGGGGGCGCTGGGCTTTACCGCGATCGCGGCGACGGTCAGCCCGCTGGCGATGATGGCAGGCCGTGCGCAGGCGCAGACGGCGCGGGCGTTCGACTTCGAGGAGATCGAGGCGATCGTCACCGCCGAGCATGCGGTGGCACCGGGCTATGACGCCGACATCCTGATCCGTTGGGGCGATCCGGTTGTACCGGGCGCGCCGGCGTTCGATCCGGCGAACCAGACGGCGGCGGCGCAGCGGCAGCAGTTCGGCTACAACAACGACTTTCTCGCCACCTTCCCGCATCCCGAGGCGCCGGAGGATGCGAACCGCGCGATCCTGGTGGCCAACCACGAATACACCAACGAGGAGCTGATGTTCCCGGGCATCGGCCTGCAGGACGAGGACGCGGCGTTCTCGGGCATGACGCAGGAGCTTGTGGACATCGAGATCGCGGCGCACGGCGGCACCGTCATCGAAGTCGCGCGCGGCGAGGACGGCAAGTGGGCGACGGTGCCCGAGAGCACCTACAACCGCCGGATCACCGCGGACACGCCGATGCGCATTTCGGGGCCCGCCGCGGGACATGCGAAGATGCAGACGAGCGCCGATCCCGCGGGCACCGAAGTGCTCGGGACGATCAACAATTGCGCCGGCGGCATCACGCCCTGGGGCACCTGGCTGATGGCCGAGGAGAACTTCAACGGCAACTTCTGGGGGCCGGAGATCGGCACCGATGCGGAAGGGCAGAGCGACGAATTGGTGACGATCCTCTACGCGCGCTACGGCGTGCCGGGAGGCTGGTACGCCTGGGGCAAGTTCCACGACCGGTTCGACGTGACCAAGGAGCCGAACGAGCCGAACCGCTTCGGCTGGATGGTCGAGGTGAACCCCGCCGACCCGGACTCGACCCCGATCAAACGCACGGCGATGGGGCGGATGAAGCACGAGGGCGCGATGCCGGCGATGACGCCGGACAACCGTGTGGCGATGTTCATGGGCGACGACGAGCGGTTCGACTACGTCTACCGGTTCGTGACCGCGGAGGCTTACGACGAGGCCAATCCCAACCCCGACCTGCTCGACGAGGGCGTGCTGTCGGTGGCGCGGTTCGACGACGACGGCTCGATGACCTGGATGCCGCTCGTGCATGGAGAGGGGCCGCTGACGGCGGAGAACGGGTTCGAGGATCAGGGCGACGTGCTGATCCAGACGCGGCGTGCGGCGGATTTCCTCGAGGCGACGCCGATGGACCGGCCCGAGGATGTCGAGGCGAACCAGGAGAAGGGCACCGTCTATGTGATGCTCACCAACAACACCAAGCGCAAGCCGGGCGACGAGAACGCCGCCAACCCTCGGCCGGAGAACAAGTTCGGCCATATCATCGAGATCACCGCACCTGAGGGGGATTTCGCCGCCGACACGATGCAGTGGGACATCCTGGTGAAATGCGGCGATCCGTCGGTGGCCGAGGTGGGGGCGACCTTCTCCGCGGCCACGAGCAAGGACGGCTGGTTCGGGATGCCGGACAACCTCGCCATCGACGCGGACGGGCGGCTGTGGATCGCGACCGACGGCAACAGCTATGAGGACACCGGGCGATCCGACGGGCTCTGGGCTCTGGGTACCGACGGCGAGGACCGCGGCACGTCGAAGCATTTCTTCCGGGTGCCGGTGGGCGCGGAGATGTGCGGACCGTGGTTCACGCCGGACGGCGAGGCGCTCTTCCTCGCGGTTCAGCATCCCGGCGACGGGGGTGCGGACTGGCCGGAGTTCGGGCGGGTCTCGACCTATGAGGATCCCTCGACCCGCTGGCCCGACTTCCAGGAGGGCATGCCGCCGCGGCCGTCGGTGGTGGTGGTGACCAAGCAGGGCGGCGGCCGGATCGGCTGAGCGGGGCGCGGGGGACCCGGCCGCGCGCGGCGGCCGGGCCTTCCCAACCCGCGCCCGATCCCTTAGACCCCGGTGCGCAGACACCCGGGGGCGCCGCGCCGATGAAGTTCACCCTCTCCTGGCTTAAGGAGCATCTCGAGACCGAGGCTTCGCTCGAGGCGATCACCTTCGCGCTGACCGATCTGGGGCTCGAGGTGGAGGGGGTGAGCGACGCTTCGGCGTCTCTCGCGGCCTTCACGCTCGGCGAGGTGCTGGAGGCGCGGCCGCATCCCGACGCCGACCGGCTGCGCGTCTGTCGGGTCGCGACCGGGGCGGGCGAGAGGCAGATCGTCTGCGGCGCGCCGAACGCGCGCGCGGGGATCAAGGTGGTCGTGGCAGCACCTGGCGACTACGTCCCTGGCATCGACATGACGATCAAGGTCGGCAGGATCCGCGGCGTCGAGAGCCACGGGATGATGCTCTCGGAGCGGGAGATGCAGCTGTCGGACGCGCATACGGGCATCGTCGAGCTGGTGACCGACGCGCAGGTGGGCACGCGCTACATCGACATCGTGCCGAGCGATCCGGTGATCGAGATCGCGATCACGCCGAACCGGCCCGATGCGCTGGGCGTGTCGGGCATCGCGCGCGACCTCGCGGCCCGCGGCCTCGGCCGGCTGGTCACGCCCGAGGTGGCGGCGGTGCCGGGGGGCTATGCGAACCCCGTCCCCATCCGCATCGCGAAGGAGGCCGAGGCGGGCTGTCCGCTCTTCGTCGGGCGGCTGATCCGCGGCGTGAGGAACGGGCCGTCGCCGGACTGGCTGCAGGCGCGGCTGCGCGCAATCGGGCTCCGTCCGATCTCGGCGCTGGTCGACATCACCAACCTCGTGACCTACGACCGCGCCCGGCCGCTTCACGTCTTCGACGCGGGCAGGCTCTCGGGCGGCATCACCGTGCGGCCGGCGCGGCCCGGCGAGAGCCTCGCGGCGCTCGACGGGCGGAGCTACGCCTTCGAGGGAGGTGAGACGCTCGTTTGCGACGATGCGGGCCCGGTCGGCATCGGGGGCGTGATGGGCGGCGAGGCGACCGGCTGCACCGAGGCCACCACCGAGGTGCTGATCGAGAGCGCCTGGTTCGACCCGGTGCGCACGGCGCTGACCGGGCGGCGGCTGAAGATCAACTCCGATGCGCGCTACCGCTTCGAGCGCGGCGTCGATCCGAACTTCATGGTGCCGGGGCTCGAACTGGCGACGCAGATGGTGCTCGATCTTTGCGGCGGTGCGCCGTCCGAGATCGAGGTGATTGGCGGCGCGTTGGCGGACGAGC
>JBBQRM010000118.1:0-8167 GCA_038214855.1 Rhodobacterales bacterium
CATGCGGATCGACCCGCGCCGGGCGGGGCGGTAGAACTCGCCCTCGGCCTCGCGCACGTCGGCCGGGAGCCCGAAAGGGGCGAAGAGGTCGGGGCCGGGGTCCGCGGCCGGCCTGCGGCCGAGGCCGGCGCGCAGATCCTCGATGATGGCCTTGGGGTGGACCTGTTCCTGGAGGTAGATCGGGGGCGCGTCGACGGTGAAGCCGGTTTCGGCCGGGTCCTTGCCGCGCCATATCAGCTGCGGGTCGAGGTCGGGGTTGCGGCGGTCGTAGGCGACCTTGATCGGCGCCTTGTCGGCGGGGTCCATCACCGGCTCGAGCTCGGGCGTGGGAATGTTGAGGCGGGTGTCCGCGTGGGCGGCGTAGGTGATGGGGGTCTTCATGCGGGGGCCTTCTCGTCGAGCATCGCGGCGATCGCCGCGTCGAGGGCGGGGCCGAAGTCGTGGACCTCGCGCAGTTCCGCGAAGCCCCAGCGGCCGAACGTGCCGAGGCGGTTGACGGCGGGGATCCAGCGGGTGCGCATGGTCTCGGCCTTGAGCATGGCGTCGTGGCCGCGGAAGCCCTTGACCTCGAGGACGAGGGTGGTGGGCTCGGGGGCGTCGAGACGGACGAGGAAGTCGGGGCGGTAGCGATGCGGCTCGCCCTCGCGCAGGTAGGGGACCTCGAAGCCGAGGTTGTGGTTCTTGGCGTAGGCGAGGACGCGTGGGTGGTTTTCGATGCGGTCGGCGAGGTTCGCCTCCCAGTCGCTGTCGAGCACGATCCAGTTGACGTGGCTTCGGTCGGGTCGGGGGCGCCAGCGGTCGGGTTTGGAGGTGTTGAAGGTGACGTCGATGGTCGATCCTTCGGGGATGTAGGGGTCGAGCACGGCGCGGTGCAGCGGCTCGGGGCGCGTCGGGTCGATCAGGGCGCCGAGGATTAGGTCGCAGGCCTCGTCGGCGAGCTGGCGATATAGGATCTGGGCCTCCATCGCGCCGCCCTTGCAGACGAGATGGCCCTCGGAAAGCCAGCGGTTGGTGATCGCCTTGGCGCGCGGGATGAGGTGGATTTTCGGGGCGGCGTTGGCGTCGCGCAGCTTCTCGAAGACGAGATGTTTGGCGAGGTGCATGGCGATGGTCGAGCGACGTTGCCCCTTGAGGTAATCGAGCGTGAGCTTTTCGGATTCGCCAACGACGCCCGACATCAGGACTTCGGTCACGCTGACCTTGTCCGGCGTGAGCACGTAGGGCTCCATGCCGGTGAAGTCGGCTTCGAGACGCTCCTCGGGGAAGTCGATGCGGTAGCCTTCGACCCGGGGGAAGACGATTTCCAGCGCGTCGCGGTCGGGCGTGACCGCGTGGACGTTGACGATCTCGCGTGGGCGCTGCGGCGGGGCGATCACGGGCTGGCCGGAGAAGTTCAGGCCGTCGATGCCCATGATGTCGGCGTATTCCGTGCGGAAGAGGCCGGTGTCGGGATCGGCCTCGTAGCTCATGCGGCGCAGCGCCCGGCCCATGACCTGCTCGCAGATGAGCTTGGTGCCGAAGGCGCGCAGGCCGAGGATGTGGGTGACGTTGTTGGCGTCCCATCCTTCGGTCAGCATCGAGACCGAGACGACGCAGCGCACCTGTTCGCCGAGCTTGCCGGCGCGGCCGACGGTGTTCATCAGTTCGCGCAGGATGTCGGCGTCGGTGACCGCTTCGGCGTTGCCTGACCCTCGCGACGGGCCTTCTCGGCCTTGAATGCGGCGATTTCTGCTGCGTGGGCGGCGCGGAAGGCCGGATCGACGTCACCGCCGGCTTCGAACGCGGCGCTGTCGATCAGGATGGTTCGCGGTCGGTCGAGCCGATCGAGATCGTCGGAGAAGTTCCGGAACAGCTCGCAGCGGCCCGGGACGATCTCGGTGGACCCGTCGGGGTTCTCGCGCTCGTAGCCCGCGATGTAGTCGCGCACGAGTTCGGAGTTCGTGGTGTTGTTGCAGACGACGATGAAGACCGGCGGAATGCCGATGTCGTCGGCGGCCCATGTGTCGAAGGTTTTCGCGTAATGGCCGTAGAGCGCGACGAGCGCCGTCTTGAGCTCGATCGGGAGCTTCTGCGGATCGAGACGGGTCTCGCCGCGCGACTTCTTCGGCATCCGCTTGCCGATCGTCGGCCAGAGGTTGCGATAGAGGGGCTGGGGTTGGCCAGGCAGGTTGTCAGCCACGGGCACGCGCGGCAGCTTGACGATGCCGCATTCGATCGCGTCGATGAGGGAGAAGTCGCTGGCCACCCAGGGAAACAGCGTGCCTTCGATCCAGCCGGAGCCGCCAAGAAAGAACGGCGTCGCCGAGAGGTCGTAGACCGTCCGAACGCCGACCTGGCGATTCAACGCCTCGACGCCGGAAATCCACAGGCGTGCCGCCTCGCGGTTCTCGTCGGCCTCTTTGCGGGCGTCCCCGGTCAGCTTCTCTGCGTCCGAGGAGGGTCGTTCACGGTAACAGTGATGCGCCTCGTCGTTGATCACGAGGACCCTTCCCACACCGAGCAACGACGGCATGACCCGTGCGAGCATCTGGCCTTCGGTCTCGAGAGTCTCGAGACCTTCGCCATGACCGCGCAGGGCCTCGCGGGTTCCCTTCGCGAGAGACACCCGCTCGCGCACCTTGAAAGCATGGTAGTTGGTGATGACGATCTCGGCCTTGCCGAGGTCGAGGGCGAGATCCGTCGGAACGAGATCGAGCCGTCGGTAAACGTTCTCGGGATCCGACGGCATGAGCACACGAAGCCGGTCCTTGATGGTGATGCCCGGCGCGACGACCAGAAAGCCTCGAGTGAAAAGCTTGGACCCCGGGGATCGCGCGGCGTTCAGAGTCTGCCAGGCGATCAACATCGCCATGACCGTCGTTTTGCCCGCGCCGGTGGCGAGTTTTATCGCCACCCGGAAGAGGTCGGGGTTGGCGCCGGCGTTCGCCGCCTCGAGCCACGTCCGGAAACGCTTGCCGCGCGGCGACTTCGGAGCGACCTCCGCGAGCCAGATCGCGGTCTCGACCGCCTCGATCTGGCAAAAGAACGGCCGGATCGGTCGACTCGCATCGGCTTGAAGGGCGCGCCAGTGCTGGAGCAGCCGTCGCGTCGTCGGACTTACCTGCCACTGGTCGGGGTTGGGCAGCCGTCGCCAGATGTCGAGTTCGGCGCGAAGATCGTTGATCACCGGGGACGGATTGTATTCGAGCTCCTCAGTCGAAAGACCGCGTCCGTCATCCAGAACCATCGTCGTCTGAACGATCGATGCCCCGGTCTTTTTCGAGGAGGGTACCGGAGAGACGAGCTCCGCGCCGCGCCGCGCTGCGATTATGCGGTCGGTCGGATGGTTGTCTGCGTCGAGCTCCCAATGTCGCGACGGCGGCGTGTACGGAGAATTCAGAATCGGTTGATCAAAGAAACTCATGCCACCCTACGCGACCTTTTCGTTCATGTACCACACGCTTTGGTAGATTGGGCAAGTTTTCAGGGTGGATCCGATGTGGATCTGACGCGCGGTCCAAAGAGCCATCAGGGGGCCGTCGATCCACGATCCGATCGCCGGCGGCGCGGAATGCTCCCGGCCAAGGCGCATGGCGGGAGGAAAATACTCCGTTGCATATGGCGATTGATCGCTCTCCTTTTCGATTAATTCGTTCCCGGCGGACAGCGGAAGATTGAGGAGCGACCCTTAGCAAAATCTTCCGGCGGTAGCGGACGCACCCGGCGTTTGGAGCCATTGCCGGCGGGGACAATGTCCTCGGCATGTTCGATCTTGCACCCTCCCAACCGCTGCCGACCGCGATGCCGCCAGACCTGTGGTCGACGGATCGGTATCTCAGCGTCCTGCATCCTCGCCGCGGTCGCGGCGTAGTCGGCGGTTTGACAATTCAGGGGAAGCGCGGGGAGTGCGTTCGGTCCCACACCTTGAGGAGGGACATACTCCACAGCGCCGCCGCGACTTTGGTTGAGCAGCAGTCCTACATCGCCATGAATCCTTATTTCGGACCGCGCGGCGGCGAGCGGCCTCTGGCCGCTCTAAATGCGCTCTGGCTCGATCTCGACACGTACCGAATTCCCGACCTCGTCCGGCTATCCCGGCCCGAAATCGCCGATCGCATTCTGGCCGAGATTTCCGGCGCCGGTCTTCCGGCGCCGTCGATGCTGATCGACAGCGGCCGCGGTTTTTACTGCATATGGCTTCTGAGCGGGACCGCGGTGGCGGCGCTACCACGCTGGCGCGCCGTCATGCGCGCGCTCACCAAGTGGGCGCAGCCGTTGGGAGCGGACTGGGCGTGCGTCGATCCTGCTCGCGTCCTGCGGCTGCCGGGATCCTGGCATGAGTATGCCGATCGACAGGTCGCGGTGATCGGCGGCGACGGGGCGCGATACCCGTTCGATCCCCTGGCTGACGCAATATGGCGCGCCGCCGGGCAACCGACCAGACAAGACCTTGCGCGCGCAAAGCCTTCTCGGCTCGCACAGGCCAAGAATAGCGGGACCGGCGAGTGTCGCAGGCGCGGCCTCTCGCGTCGGAAGTTCTGGCGTCATGTCCAGACCGATCTCGAGACCTTGCTCGGCCACTGGGGCGACACCCTTCCGGTTGGAATGCGGGATCTCTGGCTTCATCTCTACTGCTGCGCGCTGACCTGGACCGACCCGGATGCCGACATCCTTGATATGATCGTCGCTCGTGCGAGCGCTGTGGCGCCAGGACTGAAACCCCGGGACGTCGCCCGGATGATGGGCCCGACGGTGCGCCGCGGCCTGGCCGAAGTTCGCGCTCGAGCGAAGGGCCGCGATCCACGGTACGACTATTCCGGCGCCAGACTATGCGAGCTGCTTGCGGTCGACCGGGACCTCGCGGTTCGCCTCGAACTGCGGCAGGTGATTCCAAACGATCTGAGGGCAGATCGCAATCGGCAACGGCGGACTTCCCGGCGGCGGGCGGAGGGCGCGCTGCCGCGGGCGCCGTGGCTGGCGGCGAATTCGTTGAGCGAACACAAGCCCTGGGAAGCTCAGGGCATCAGCCGCGCTACCTTTTATCGACGGCGGGGGGCGGCCCGGCTGCACGGGGTTCGCGCTTGTCCGGGTGCACTGGGCGCCGAGTTGGCGGAAGCATCCGGGCCGCGTGAGACAGGTGCGGACTTGCTCTACAAGGGCGAAGCCCTGCCGAGCCGGAGCGAGAGCCGGAGAAGAGACAGGAAACCGGCTCAGATCTGCACTGGTGTGGACTCCTTCCCAACTCCCGAGAAAAAAACGAGACGGCGCGGCGATGAACGCCGTGTCGCAGACGGCGCAGTGGGCGTTTCCTCGTCCATGGAACCGGACCCACCTTCATTCACGACACATAGGAGGCCGACCGTGCAGCAGCGCCAACTTGATCTGTCCGTCCTCAGAGAGGCTGCCCGGCGCTTGAGCCACGCCGAGCTCGGCGCGCTGACCCGCATTGCCATCGAGCTCGAGCGCGGCTCGTTCGGTCGCGTCGATCTCGGGCGGCGTGCGAACGTGGCGCCGGACATGCTCGATCGCATCGACTGCTGGCTTCATCTGTCTCCGCAGAGCGGTCTCGTCTCCGGCCTCGAGGTTCCAGGGCTCGAGCCGCGCCAAGCGCGTGGCCCAAGGCAAGGCCTGCTGTTCGACGGTGAAGCGACTGCACCCGCCCCCGATCCTTCGAACAAACCGATGAGCCTTCGCGCCCTGACCATCGCTGCAGGGGTTCGCGTGCTCGGGAAGGCCGGCTTCAGCGAGCGCACGGCGCGCCCCTTCCTCGGCAAGATCCTGAAGGAAACCTCGTTTGGAGTCCTTGCAGAGGCGATCGATGCGCTGGAATCGAGACTTCTGGAGACGGCTGATCCGCTCAGCTGGATCAGGGCATTCGTGAAGAAGCGCGCTTCGGGCGCCCTGAGCGACAATCGTGCCGGTTCGCCGACCCTTCGAGGACACGGGACGCCGATCGGATCGGGCGGCAAGCCGCCGGAAACGGCGCGGCCCCTCGCGACGCCGGAGTTTCTCGGCATCTCGGCTGGGATGGCAGAGAGGATCCGGTCTCAGAACCGCGCTCTGCACCAGGAAACCAGGCGTCGCTTCGGCAAAAGCGGAGATGAAGGCTGACCGCCTCGTGCGCAACCCGTTCATCGTGACGGGCCGCGCGCCGCTGGCGGTCGGAGACGTTTTGAAACGGATGAAGCGGGGCGTAGGTCCTCCTCGAAGGAGGAACCTGCCATGTACGCCAAGCAGTATCTGAGTGTTGAAGATGTCGCTGCGCGCCATCGGCGCAGCCCGCGCACTGTCCGCGACTGGATCACCCACGGCTGCGTGACGCCCATCGGGCGCATCCGGCTCGAGGCGATCCGCGCGGGCAAAAAGTACAGCATCGAGACTGGGGACCTGGAGGTTTTCGAGGCGCGTCTGCGTCACGGTTCCGCCCGACCGTCGCTCGATCTGCCTTGACCCCATCGCAGCCGAGGAGCGCCGCATGAACCCGATCGCCGACCATATCCGTGCCCACCTCGCGACAAGCGGCAAGTCCATGCGAGCGCTCTCGATCGAGATCGGCCAGGGCGAGAAATTCGTCGCCGATATCCTCGGCGGAAAGTCGAAGCGACCGACCCCAACCGCGCTGAGCAAGCTTTCCGCCGTGATTGGGGTCGATCTCGCGGCGATCCCCGCACAGCGGCAGATCACCGCCTTCAACATGCAGCAGATGCTGCAAAGCCGGCCCCCGGCAGGCTGGAGCGCAGCGAAAATCTCCGGGGCGCGAACCGCGCTCTCCTGGTATGTCCGAGCTGCCGGCGCGGGAGGTCCGCAGATGACGATTCTCGACCGATCGACGGTTCGCGCCTGGCTCAGCGCAACCACGCCGGCCGCCCAGGGAATGGCCGACAGCTCTTTCAGCACGTATTCAAGCCATCTGCGCGACGTGCTCGACATCGCCTCCGCATCCGGGCGTCCGCGTCAGATCCGGGACGTGACCGGACCCTGGCGTATTCTCTACGACACGCTGCATGGCTCTTCGATCAATGAGCATCAGAAATTCGTCGCCGGTCCGTATTTCGCCTGGTGCGACGGCCGAGGACTCCGCATCCGAGACGTCATTTCGCAAACCTTCGCCGCGTATCTCGAGTTTCGTCTGTCGTCGGGCAAAGTGACCGTCAATGACGCCGCCCACCGCGGCACGGTCATGGAGGTGGTGGCGCTCTGGAACCGCCTCGCGGAGCTCGAGCAATTTCGCGCGCTCGACGTCCGGCGCGTCGTGTCGCCGTTTCAGGACGGCCGTGATCGCTATGGCATGCCGGAGGAACTCCTCGCGCCGCTTCTCGCGGAGTTCGACAGCCGCGTAATGCCCTGGGCGCGCGGCGAGACCGGCCCGGACGGCACGCCCGTGGACTGCATACTGGACAATCTCGAACCCGTCGAGGTCGAGACCATCGGTCAGCGCACGGAGAAGCTGCGAGCCTATATCGGCAAGCACACGCGGGTTCGGCGTCAGGAGCGCGAGGACCGCTTGCGCGCGGTCGGCGTCCTGCTCGGGGATGCATGCTGGAAGGCGAATACCGCGGCCAACGCCCGGGCGGGGATCAAGTCGCTCGCGATGGCGCTCTGGTCGCAGACGACGTTCGTCATCGGCTCGATCGACGAGCTGACGGACCCGGAGGTCCTCGAAGCCGCCGCGACTGCGCTCGACGAGGCCACGGACGTCGAGGGCATTGGCAGCTCGTATCTCGAGACGGTGCTGAAGAAGGTGAAGAAGCTTGCGGTCGGGTTTGTGCGTCGTCCAACCGCGGACCTCGTCAAGGTCGACACCCTGGTCTCTGGTTTCAGGGCCGATTTTGCCGGGATCGCTCCGCGCAACCGCGCCAAGCTCCAGCAGCTCACTCCGGAGCGGATCGATCGCTTTCTGCGCATGTCCGGCGAGATCATCGCGGAAGTGAACCGGGAAAACGCGCGGCGAAGACGCATGGCGCGCAAGCCCGACACCTCAGCGACGAACGCGCTCGATGCGGACATGGCCGGGCTGCTGGAGATCGCGATGGCGCACGACATCATGCTCGCACGCGCGCCGCGTCCCGGCAATCTGCTCGCCATCGATCTCGATCAGCACGTCCGGCGCCGCGCCGATGGCGGGGTCACGATCGAGCTCCCGGCGCACCTGGTGAAACACAAGGCGCCGTTGTCCATCCCGCTCGGC
>JBBQRM010000119.1:0-8148 GCA_038214855.1 Rhodobacterales bacterium
CGGCCCCGAAGGGCGACAGCACGATCTGGGTGATCAAGCCGCGGGTCTACGGCACGGCCGAGACTCCGGGGGCGGACGCGGCGCCGGCGGACAGCGTGGCCGCCGATGCGGCGGAACCGCAGCAGGACGCTCCGAACGCGCCGGAGACGGCGGACGTGGGCGAGGACCTGTCCGTGGAGGCAGACGAGGCGCCCGCCCCCACCGAAGTGGCGGCGGAAGACGCGGCGGCGCCGAGCGATGCGGCCGAGCCTGTGGCGGGAGAGGCTGCGGCTGCGCCGGATGAGCCGGCGATGGGGGACGCGGGAGCGTCCGGCGGTGCGACCGAGGAGGAGGCTGTTCCGGCGGCCGAGGCTGCGGCGGGAGAGGATGCGCCCGGCGATGCGGCGGCCGAGCCCTCACCCGGGGCGGAAGCGGCAGCGGGAGACGCGGCCGCGCCCGCCGAGACGGATGCCGCGACGGCGGAGACGGAGGCCGCTGCCTCCGGCGACGACGGTGACGCGACCGCGGCGGAGGCCAGGGCTGCGGTCGAGCCCGAGCCGGACGAGGGGGTCGGCGCGAAGGGTCCGATCGAGCCCGAGGAGAGCGCGATCCTGCCCAGCGCCGAGGATCAGACCGAGACCAAGGCCCAAACCATGGCCATCGACTGCGTGAAGCGGCCGGAGGGATGCATCACGCCGCTCGACAACGAGGTGAGGGGACCGGTGCTGTCGGTGCCGGGCGGCGAGGGGGTCGGCGTGCAGGTGATCGCCAGACCCTGACGGCGCCTCTCCGCGGCATCATTGCGACGCCGCGGCTGCCTCGTAGATTGGCGCGGTGCTGGCGAGCTCGGGCCAGGTGGCGAGCATGCTCTGGCCCAAGAGCGGCTTGGCGGCGCCCTGGTGGCAAGTGGTGCAGTTCACCTTGGCCGCGTCGCCGAGCGGGCCGAGCCGGTAGGGCGGCAGCAGCTCGCCCAGGCCCACGACATACTCCTGGTTGATCTCCTGGACCATGGCGCGGCCGACCTGCGCCGTGGCCCAGGCGGGGGTGACGCCGTCGAGATCGGCCATGCCGCGGGTGTTGTGGCAGTAGGTGCAGTTGACCCCGAGCGAGTTGGAGAAGTGCAGCATCAGCGCGAAGGTCTGGTAGGTGTGGTAGATCGAGGCGCCGCTGGGGTCGCGCGGGCCGTAGCCGTTGACGCCCACCGGCTGCTCGTTCTCCAGCAGATAGGTCTGGAGCGCGTCGATCGGCAGGCCGGTGGAGTAGTTGACCTCGGTGGGGCGGTTCTGCATCGCAGCACTCGGGCCGGCCCAGCGGTTGTTGGGAACCGGCGAGTACCAGACGTTGTTGGGCACGTTGTTGCCACGGTGGCAGGTGTAGCAGGTGACGCCGGTCTGGGCGACGTGCACGTCCCAGTCCTCGTTGATCGCCCAGACCATCTGGATCATCTTCCGGGCGACGTTCTTGGCGTAGTATTCGTCCGAGGCGAAGTTGCCCTCCTCGCCGTGGCAATAGGCGCAGCCCTGCTCGGGGCTGACCCATTCGGTGATCGCGAGCATCAGGCGGTTGAAGTTAGCGTCGGTCAGATGGCCGAGGAGCTGGACGTTCTCGTAGATGTCGCCGGCGAGCTCCTCGTCCGGCTCGGGGACGTAGGGCTCCTCGAGCACCTCGGGCAGCACGTTGAGCGAGGCGAGTGTGGCCGTGTCGGCCTCGAAGTCCACCACCGCCATTCCGGTGCCGCGGTAGCCGGTCTGCACCGCGTCGGTCGGAGCGATCTCGCCGAGCTGGCGCGGCACGATCAGAAAGAGGAGCGCGATCACGAAGGCCACGACCCCGATGAAGCCGCCCTTGAGCAGAAGGCCGGTCAGCTCGTCGCGCAGTTGCTGGCGTTTCCTGTCCATCTCAGTTCCCCGTCCCCGTCGCCCAGATGCCCATTTCGGCTGCCGGCGGGTAATTCGGCGCGAAGTGGTGCTCGACCGCCCACAGATACCAGTTGTCCACGACCGTCCCGGTCAGCAGGATGCCGATGCCGCCGGTGATCGGCGTCAGTATAGCGAACCACCAGATCCAGCGGTGGATGCCTTCAAATGTCGCGTTGAAGCCCATCGTCCAGCGCCAGAACAGCGCAGCCCGCTCGGCCGCAGTGCCGCGGTCGACGATCTGCTCGAGCTCGCGGTCGCCGCCCAGCCGCGTGACGGCGAGGATGGTCGCGCCATGCATCGCAAAGAGCATGGTCGAGCCGTAGAGGAAGGTGATCGAGAGCGCGTGGAAGGGGTTGTAGAAGAGGTTGCCGTAGCGGAGCGAGAAGGCGGTGGTCCAGTCGAGATGCGGGAAGATGCCGTAGGGCACGGCCTCGGACCAGGAGCCCATCAGGATGGGTCGGATCAGGCCCAGCACCAGGAAGAGCCAGATCGCCGCGGCGAAGGCCCAGGCGACGTGGTGGCCCATGCCGAGTGCTGTGGCGCGGGTGTAGCAGCGCACCCACCAGGTCATCACCGAGATCAGAAGGAAGAAGCCTGCGATGATGAACAGGCCGCCGTCGTTGAGCGGCGGGATCGACAGGCCGTACTGCGGCCCCGGCGGCTCCAGCGCCAGCCAGAAGAGGGTGCGGATGAACTCCGCGACGTTGTAATCGACCGAGGCCAGCATCGAGAGGCCGACGATCAGGAACCAGATCGTGCCGGAGACGATCGACACTAACCCCCAGGAGCCGAGGTAGAGCGGGCCCAACTGGGCGTTGCCGATCCAGCCGAGGAGGCTCGAGAAGCCGCCGGAGCCGCTGCGTCCGAGCTCGGCGCCGCCGCCGCGCATCCCCAGCTCGGCCGGGCCGGTGACCTGCACCTGGGTGAAGATGTTCTGATATTCGGGCATGTCAGTTCCCCCAGAGCGGCAGGTCGAGCCACCAGTTCCACCAGGACGGCCAGCCGGCGGTCCACAGCGGGCCGGAGATGATGATGCAGACCGCGCTCCAGACGCCGGCGTTGAGCGCGAGCAGAAGTCCGAGCCGGTGGATGCCGAGCGGCCCGATGGAGTAGCCGATGAAGTCGCGGAAGAACGTGTCCTCGTGGTCGGGCGACTTCATCTCCTCGCCCTTGGGCGGGTTCGCGGCCGACAGCACCAGCCCGCCGTGCAGCGACAGCGCCAGCACCGTGGTAAAGAAGAACGTCACCGCCAGCATATGCGCCGGGTTGTAGTGGAAATGCAGGTACTGGTAGCCGACGTTCGACACCCAATCGAGGTGGCTGAAGATCCCGTAGGGAAAGCCGTGTCCCCAGGCCCCGAGCAGCATCGGCCGGAAGACGGTGAGCGTGGAATAGGCGAGGATCGCGAAGCCAAAGGCGACGGGTACGTGATAGCCGATGCCGAGCTTGCGGGCGATCTCGACCTCGCGCAGGGCCCAGCCGATGAAGGCACCGTGGGCGCAGACGGTGATGATCTGCCACAGGCCGCCTTCGGCGAGCGGCGCGATCCCGAGGCCGACGGAGAGGTCGGGCGGCGCGATGTTGATCAGCCAGGGGTTCCACTCGCCCTGCAGCGAGGCGCCGTAGAAGATCAGGATCGTGCCGAGCGCGGCGAAGAAGAACGTGGCGACCCCGAAGAAGCCCACGTAGAACGGCCCGACCCAGAAGTCGAACAGGTCGCCGCCGATGAGCGTCCCGCCGCGGACGCGATATTTCCGTTCGAAGCTGAGCAAGACCATGAGCTTTCCGTCTCCGCATCAGTGGCTCGGGGCGCCGCGCCTCGCGCGGCGTCTGTCGGAAGGGTCCGCCGCGGGCGACGCACGCCGCCCGCGGCGATCAGCGGGTCACTGCGGGACGACCACGACGGCATCGATGTCGGCTTCGGCGTTGACCGGGCCGTATTTCAGCGCCGCGGATTCCAGCCAGTTGTACCGCTCGGTCGAGAGCAGGACGAGGTGGATCATCGCCGCAAGCAGGAACAGGAAGACGCCCTGGGCCACGAAGACGCGCCTGGGGTCGAAAACCAGCCAGATCTTGTAGAACTTGCTCATTCTCTCATCCTCCTCAGAACCACGGGCGCCAGATGAAGACTGCGAGATGGGCCACGAGAGCGACTATCGTGAAGAGATAGAACCCGCTCATGTAGACGCTGTGCAGCTCCTGCGCCTGGTCGTCGGTGAGGCCTGTAAACGACAGGCCCGTATTTTCAGCCATAAACGATCCCTCCTGGATGGTTCGACTGTCGCCGCGGTTGCCTCGCGGCCAGGTCGCCAGACAGAGGTGCTGCCGGGCATCTCCGGTCCCGAAGGCTCGGGGCCGAATGGGAGGTCGCCGTCATGGTCAGACGGTGAAAATCTGCGGCGTCACCCGGCCGGCCATCGACCAGGCTTCGGCGAGGAAGAACCGCCGCGCGCCGCGCCTGCGGCTCGGCAGCAGGGTGCGGACCAGCGCCGTGGGCACCGAGATGAGCAGGATCAGCGCGAAGTAGAGCGCGTATTCCAGTCGGCTCGCGTGGTGGGCACGGTGGTGGGCGGTCGCGGTCGTCATGGGTGTCTCTCCCTTGGCTGAAGGCGGGTCTCGGGTTGGAGGCTGGCGACGGTGGTGCGCTCTACGCGGGCGTGGCCACCGTCGAGGGCGCGCTTCTCGGCGGCGTCGCGCAGCGACTTGGCCGCGGAGATGCGGGTGAGCACCGGGTGGGTGGCGACGATCTCGTCGAGCAGCGCCTGCGCGTCGGCGTCCCAGGGCAGGTCGCGGCGCAGGTTGGTGGGCGTGGCGTCGGAGGCGTCCATGTCGCTGCCGAGCGGCAGGATGTGGAAGAGCGCGTCGAAGAGCGCGTTGCAGACTTCCTGCACGAGGTAGGTCGCACCTGCGTAACCCATGAAGGGCGTGCCGGTGGCGCGCCGGATCGCAGCGCCGGGAAAGGAGGCGGGGATGAACGCGGGCTTCGGGCCGAAGCCTCCCGCCATCTCGGCCATGTAGATCTTCTCGTTGATCGAGCCCATCACCACCAGCGGGCGCTTGCCGTGGATCATCGCGCGCACCGCGTCGTTGTCGGTCTTGGCGCCGGCGCGACGGGGCGTGGCGAAGGCGCAGGGCAGGCCGAGGTCGGTCTCGAGGAAGTTGCGGATGCCTCGCGTGTAGGTCTCGTTCGCCACGACCGCGAAAGAGGCGGTGGCGAAGAAGTCCTGCGTGACCGAGCGCCAGAGGTCCCAGAGCGGCTTGATGGTCGAGTGCTTCTCGCGGGCGATGAACGGCTCGGGGTCGAGACCAAGCAACTCGCCGAGCTTGCGCAGGAAGCGGGTGGTGGACTCCAGCCCGATCGGGGCCTGGAGATACGGCTTGCCGAGCACCTGTGCGAGACCGCGGCCGAACTCGCGGTACATCACCACGTTGGCCTCGGCGTTCACCAAGCGGGGCATGTCGGCGACATGGGATCCCAGCGGCATCACCATGTTCACCTGCGCCCCGATGCCCTCGACCAGCCTTCGGATCTCGGCGAGATCGGAGGGCATGTTGAAGGTGCCGTACATCGGGCCGAGGATGTTGACCCGCGGGGGTGCGCCTTCGGGACGTGGTGTCTCCTTCGGCATCCTTCCCTTGGTCATGCCGAATTCGGTGAAGGCCCAGGTCATCGCCCGGTCGGCGGATTGCCACTGGTCCTCGTCGATGGTGCGCGGCAGGAAACGCTGGATGTTGGTGCCCATGGGCGTCACGCCGCCGCCGATCATCTCGGCGATGGAGCCGGTGACGACGACCGCAGGCATCACCGGGTCGAGCGTCGCCCAGGCGCGCTTCATCGCATCCTCGGTGCCCGAGCCCATCTCGCCCTCGCCGAGTCCCGTGACGACGATGGGCAGCTCGTGGGGCGGCAGCGCGTCGGTGTAGTGCAGCACCGAAGTCACGGGCAGGTTCTCGCAGCCGACGGGGCCGTCTATCACCACCTGGAGGCCCTTTACGGCGGTGAAGGCATAGACCGCCCCCCAGTAGCCGCCGGCCCGGTCGTGGTCCTGCACCAGCATCAGATCATCTCCGCCGCTTTTGCCGCGCGGGCGCGCTTCTCGAGCTTCTTCGCGTGATGCGCCCGGAACTCGGGCTGGAGGTTCGGCGCACCTTCCCAGATGCCGGCGGTCTCGCCCGTGCCCGTGCCTTCGAAGAAGTCGCGCATCCGTTCCATGCGGTCGCGGCCGGCGATGGCGGCGTTGACCACCTGTGCGAGCTGGCCGGCACCGGCCACGCCCATCAGCGGGCGCGCGGAGATCAGGTTGGTGAAATAGAGCGCCGGGATGCCGCGTTCCTTGGCCTTCTGCACCACCGGCGTCGTGCCGATGGCGAGGTCGGGGCGGATCGCCTCCATCGCCGCGCAATCGTCCTCGAGGCTGGCGCGGAACTTCACGGTGACTCCGCGGGCGGCGAGCCAGGCGGCGTCCTCGGCGTTCCAAGGCGTCTTCGGGCAGGCGGTACCAACGTAAGGGATGTCGGCGCCCGATTCGATCAGCAGGCGGGCGACGATCAACTCGGAGCCCTCGTAGCCGGATAGGGTAATGGTTCCGTTGACGGGGTTGGCCTCGAGCCCGGCGCGAATGGCCGGGAGGGCCGCGTTCTGCGCGGCGGCGATCCGGTCCGCGGGCAGCGCGAAGGTTTCGCCGATGGCGGCGAGCCAGGCTGCTGTGCCTTCGACGCCTACGGGGGCGGAGCCGACGACCGGGCGCCCGGCGCTGCGGAACACGCGGATGGCGTCGGTGTAGAACGGATGGATCGCTGCGACCGCGCCGCAATCGAGCGCGGCATAGAGCTCGCGCCACTCGCGGCAGGGAACGACCGGACCGGCAGCGAGGCCGAGCGGGGCGAGAAGCTGGCCGATCGACATCGGGTCCATCGGGAACATCTCGCCCAGGAGCGTGACGGTCGGGCGGTCGGACTTGCCGCCCTTGGGGGCGGGCACGGGGCCTGCCTCGACCTCGCGGCGGGCGTAGGCAAGCATGGCGCCGGCGAGCACGTCCTTGGCCTCGGCATGGGTCGGCACGCCGAAACCCGGCACGTCGATCCCGACGATCCGCACCCCGTCGATCTGGTCGGGTAGGAGCCTGAGCGGCACGCCGGAGGCGGTGGGCACGCAGAGGTTGGTGACGACGATAGCGTCGTAGCGGGCGGGATCGGCGAGGTCGTGGACCGCGGCGCGGATGTCCTCGAAGAGCTTGCCCGTGACCAGGCTCTCGGAATTGAACGGCACGTAGCCGACAGAGCGGCGGGCGCCGTAGAAATGGCTGACGAAGGTGAGACCGTAGACGCAGCAGGCAGAGCCCGACAGCACCGTCGCCACCCGCCGCATCCTCAGGCCGACGCGCAGGGAGCCGAAGGCCGGGCACATCGACTGCGGCTTGTCGTGGGGGCCCTTGGGGTAGTCGGCGGCGAATTTCGCCAGCAGCTCGGCGTTGCCGGCGGCGCTCGCCTGCGCTTGCAGCTTCTCAGCGCCGGAATGGCAGCCGTGGCCGTCACGGATGTCGGGCGCGTCGGTCATCAGGCGGCGAGGTCCCGGCTCTGGTTGTGGAACGGGCATCTGGCGATGTCGCCGCGGCGCGGCTGCGGCGAGGGGGCAGAGCGCGGAGCCGGGTAGCGCCCGCTCAGCGCCCGCAGCGCGGTCTCGGCCTGGTCGAGCTCGGTGAGGTCAAACATCGTCGTACACCACTTCCAGCGAGGGTTTCGGGGCGGAGCGCTTGCCGCGCATGTCGGCGTCGGTCGCGGGTTCGAGCACCACGTCGCCGCCGGTGTCCTTGGAGGAGAAGAGGCCGAGCAGCCCGTCCTGGGTGAGCGGGCGGGGGCGGTTGGGGATGGAGGTCGCGATGTTCTCGGAGAGCTCGCCGAAGAGTGCGCCCCAGGGCGAGGCGGCGGTTCCGACGATCTGGTAGTTCGCGGACTTCCGACGGATGTCGTCGTCGGCGGGAATGGTGGCGAGCACCGGGATGTCGACTGCGGAGGCAAAGGCCGCGGCCTCGCCGGTGCCGTCGTCGCGGTTGATCACCATCCCGGCGACGCCCACGTTGCCGCCCATCCTACGGAAGTATTCCACCGCCGAGCAGACGTTGTTCGCGACGTAGAGCGATTGAAGGTCGTTCGAGCCGACGACGATCACCTTCTGGCACATGTCGCGCGCGATCGGCAGGCCGAAGCCGCCGCAGACAACGTCGCCGAGGAAGTCGAGCAGCACGTAGTC
>JBBQRM010000120.1:0-8139 GCA_038214855.1 Rhodobacterales bacterium
GTTCAGCAGGCTGTCGATGGCCTTCTGGTTGGCGTCGGTGTCGCGCTCGTTCATCCGGCGGCGGATCTTCACCCGCATCTCGGTGACGGCGAAGGTGAACCAGACATAGAGCGCGATGGTGATCGCGACGACCATCAGGTACCACACGTCGAAGACGAAGAAGAGGATGCCCGCGATCAGCGCAAGCTCGAGGATCAGCGGCAGGATCGAGAACAGCAGGAACCGCAGCAGGAAGTCGACCCCCTTCACCCCGCGCTCGATGATCCGGCTGAGCCCCCCGGTCTTACGGGTGATGTGGTAGCGCAGGGAGAGCGCGTGGATGTGCCGGAAGGTCTCGAGGGCCAGCCTGCGCAGCGCCCGCTGGCCGACGCGCGAGAAGATGCCGTCGCGCAGCTGGGCAAAGCCGATGCCCGCGAGCCGCATCACCCCGTAGGCTATGGTCAGCCCCACGGCGCCGGCGATCAGCATGTAGCTCGCCTGCGCCGCCCCCGGCTCGGGGGCCAGCGCATCGACCGCGCCCTTGTAGAAGAACGGCGTGATCACCGTCGCGATCTTCGAGACCACGAGGGCTATCATCGCCAGCACCACGCGGGTGCGCAGGCCGCGGTCGCCCTCGGGCCACAGGTAAGGCGCGACCTTGCGGATCGTCTGCCAGCCGCTCGCGGGGGCGCCGTCGGCGGTGGGGCTCGTGTCGGTCATGCGATAGGGCTTCCTGCGCGGGCGCTCGGCGAGGGTCGGGTCACTGCGAGCCGTCGTCCTCGGGCAGGACGAAGATCTGGCCGGGGTAGATCAGGTTTGGGTCGCGGATCATCTCGCGGTTGGCGGTGAATATCTGCATATAGCGCGGACCCTCGCCATAGTGAATGCGCGCGAGCGTCCACAGGTTGTTGCCCGGCTGGACCACCACCGCCCCCTCCGGCACCGGCTCGGCCGCGGTCTCGGGGAAGTCGCGCTGGAACGGCGTCTCGACCTGGCTCGTCACCGCCCCGTCGGGGCCCAGCGCGTCGATCCTGAGCTGGTAGACGCCGCCTTCGATGTCGCCCAGCGTCAGCCGCCAGCGCCCCTCCCCGTCCACCGCGCCGTCGAGGGCGAAGGCGCCGTCGACATAGGCGCGCAGCCGCGCTCCCGGCACCCCTCGGCCCGACAGCACCACCCGTCCCTCGGTGTCGTAGGCGACGGCGGCGAGCGACACGGCGCCCGTGGCACCGCCCGCGGGTTGGATCAGCTCCGCGCCGTCCGGGCCGAGGAGCACCGCCGCGACCCCGGCCCGGGCCGTGGCCGTCTCCGTATCCGCGGCGTCCGCGGCGGCGGGCCTTTCGGTTGCGGCGACCGGCGCGCCGTCGCGCACGACCGCATCCGCGGTGTCGGGCGCGGCGAGCACGCCCGGGGCGGGAGACGCGGGCGCCTTGGGCAGGAGCAGCACCACCTCCGCGGACACACGCGTCCCGGCGGTGTCTGCGGCGCTGAGGGTGAGCGCCTGCGGCAGCGGCGACGGCGGCGCGGTGAAGAAGGCGACGAAGCTGCCGTCCGCTTCCGCGGTGACCTCGGCGACCGGCTCGGCCTCGACGAGGAGCGTGACGCGGGCGCCGGGCGCGGCGCGGCCCGCGACCAGCGCCTGCCCCTCCGGCGTCACCCTCACCACATCGACCCGAGGCGCGGCCTCGGGCGCCGCCGTGCGACCGGCGTCGGGAACGGAGGCCTCTGGCGCCGCGGCCGTCGCGATCACGGAAACTCTGTCCCCTGCCGCACCCGGAGGCGGCACGTCGGCAGGCGCTTCGAGGGGCGCTGCAACGGCGGCTCTCTCGCCGAATGCCTGCCCCGCCGGTGCGAGGCTGGCCTCGCGCACCCGGCGTTCCCGCTCGGTCACGGCCGCGAGCCCGGCCACCACCAACACCGCGAGGCTGATGCCCAGCGCCCGGCGCCGCCGTGTCACAGAGAAGCCTGTCGCGTGCCCGCCCATGCCCATCGTCCCTCTCCGGACGCCAGCCCGCGTTCCGGCGGGGGTGCGGGCCGCGGGCGTGAACCGGTCCGAACGTGTCGGATCCGGGGTCTAGCGGCTTCAAATTACGACAGTGTCGTGTCGCTGTCCATGCGGCAGCCCGAACCCCGGTGCCGGGCTTCCCGGCGCCGGGGGTGTAAAGCTGCGGCCGGGATCAGGCGGCGGCGAGCCGCTCGGCCACGTTCTCCCAGTTCACCAACTTGTCGAGGAAGTTCGACAGATACGCCGGGCGCTTGTTGCGGAAGTCGATGTAGTAGGAATGCTCCCACACGTCGCAGCCCAAGAGCGCCGTCTGCCCGAAGCAGAGCGGGTTCACGCCGTTCTCGGTCTTGGTGACCTTGAGCTGTCCGCCGTCGGAGACCAGCCAGCACCAGCCGGAACCGAACTGGCCCGCGCCCGCCGCGGCGAAGTCTTCCTTGAACTTGTCGATCGAGCCGAAGGACTCCTTGATGCGGCTCTCGAGCTCGGAGGGCATCGCGCCCGCGTTCGGGCCCATCATCTGCCAGAACTGGCTGTGGTTCCAGTGCTGGCTCGCGTTGTTGAACAGCCCCGACTGCGCCACCGCACCCTGCTGATACGTCGCCTTTACGATCTCCTCGACCGACTTGTCGTTGTGCGGGCTGTCGGCGAGCAGCTTGTTGCCGTTGTCCACGTAGGCCTTGTGGTGGATGTCGTGGTGGAACTCGAGTGTCTCCTTGGACATGCCGCCCGCGGCCAGCGCGTCGTGGGAATAGGGAAGTGGGGGGAGTTCGAAAGCCATCTGCATATCCTCGCTCTGTCTCGCCGCGGCGGCAGCCCGGCCCGCGTTAACTATACCCATCCGCCCGGCTTGGCAAAGCCGGGCGTCAGGCGTCGATGTCGGCGAATTTTGTGCCTGCCGCGCCGGCGGCCTTGGTCCAGTCGCGCTTGACCCCCAGCCGCAGCAGCAGCGCCGAAGCGATCCAGATCGACGAATAGGTGCCGACCACGATCCCCCAGATCATCGCGAAGGTAAAGCCCCGGATCACCTCGCCGCCCAGGAAGTAGAGTGCTGCGAGCGCGATCAGCGTCGTGCCGGAGGTCATCAGCGTGCGCGACAGCGTCTCGTTGATCGACAGGTTCAGCACCTCGCCGAGCGGCGTTGTCTTGTACTTGCGCAGGTTCTCGCGCACCCGGTCGAAGACGATCACCGTGTCGTTGAGGCTGTAGCCGACGATGGTCAGGATCGCCGCGATGATCGCGAGGTTGAACTCCAGCTGGAGCACGCTGAACACCCCGATCGTCAGCACCACGTCGTGCACCAGCGCCACTACCGCTGCGAGCGCGAACTGCCACTCGAAGCGCAGCCAGACGTAGACGAGGATCGCGCCGATCGCCAGCACCACCGCCAGCACCCCGTCGAAGACCAGCTCGGCCGAGACCTTGGCGCCAACGCTGTCGACCTGGAGATAGGTGATCCCCGGGAATGCCGCGTTCAGCGCCGCCTGCACGCGGCTGACAACCGCGGCCTGGGCGTCGGGATCCTCGCCGGTGATCCCCAGGCGCATCATCACCGCGTTGCGCGCAGCACCGCCGGGGTCGGAGACCTCCGTCACCGCGACCTCGCCCACCTCGGTCGCGGTCAGCACGTCGCGGAACTCCGACACCTCGCGGACCTCCGGCGTCTCGGCCATGACGAGCGTGCCACCCTTGAAGTCGATGCCGTAGTTGAGCCCGACCACCAGGAACAGCACCACCGAGGCCGCCATCGCCAGCCCCGAGAGCACGACGAAGACCTTCGCGAAGCGGAAGAAGTCGATATGGGTGTTGTCGGGTACCAGCTTCAGCCGCATCGCGCTCGCCTCTCCTCAGACCGTGATCGTCTTGGGACGCCGCCGCTCGAACCAGGTGACGATGATCGCCCGGCTGACGTAGAGCGCGCAGAACACCGACGTCACGATCCCGAGCCCCAGCGTCACGGCAAAGCCCCGCACCGGACCCGAGCCGAGCGCGAACAGGATCACCGCCGCGATCAGCGTGGTGACGTTGGCGTCCATGATCGCCGAGAACGCCTTGTCGTAGCCTTGCTCGATCGCCCGCGCCGGGCCGCGCGCCGTGCGCAGCTCCTCGCGGATGCGCTCGAAGATCAGCACGTTGGCGTCCACCGCCATGCCGATGGTCAGCACCAGCCCCGCGATGCCCGGCAGCGTCAGCGTCGCACCCACCGCCGTCAGGAGCGCGAAGACCAGCGCCACGTTGAAGAGCAGCGCCACGTTCGCCACCACGCCGAACCAGCCGTAGACCGCGATCATGAACACCAGCACCGCCGACATCGCCACCACCGCGGCGATCCGGCCGGCGTCGATCGAATCCTGCCCCAGCTCCGGCCCCACCGTCCGCTGCTCCAGCACCCGGATCTCGGCGGGCAGCGCGCCCGCGCGCAACAGGATCGCGAGCCGCGTCGATTCCTCGACCGTGAAGTTGCCGGTGATGATCCCCGAGCCGCCGGGAATGTGGCTCTGGATCACCGGCGCCGAGATCACCTCGCCGTCGAGCACGATCGCGAACGGGTTGCCGATGTTCTGCGCGGTATAGGCGCCGAAGGCAGCACCCCCCGCGGCGTTGAAGCGGAAGTTCACCGCCGGCGCGCCGTTCTGGTCGAAGGCCGGCTGGCTGTCCACCAGCTGCTCGCCCGAGACCACCGGCCGCCGCTCCAGCACGTAGGAGGTCGCGGGATCGTCGAGCATCGGATAGACGACCTCGTCGAGCCCCTGGACGGGCGCGGTCGCCGTCGCGGTGCGGTTGATCACCGGGTGGAACGACAGCCGCGCGGTCTTGCCGATGATCGCGAGCAGCTCCTCCGCCGAGCCGATGCCGGGCACCTGGATCAGGATGCGGTCCGCCCCCTGGCGCTGGATGGTCGGCTCCCGCGTGCCGGTCTCGTCGACGCGCCTTCGGATGATCTCGAGGCTCTGCTGGATCGTGCGCTCGTCGACCGCCGCGCGCTCGGCCTCGCTCAGCGTCACGACCAGCGTGTCGCCGTCGGCCACCGCCTCGAAGTCGCGGCTGGTGCCCCCGGTCAGCGAGAACACCGGCTGGGATGCCGCGCGCAAGGCCTCGACCGCCTGCGCCATCGCCGAGGGCTCACCGATGCGGATGCGCAGCGCCTCCGGTCCGCCGTCCACGCGCCGCACGCTGCCCACCTGGTCGCGCAGGTCGCGCAGCCGGTCGCGCAGGTCGGGCCACAGGGCCTCGAGCCTTTGCGCGTGCACATCCGTCAACTGCACCTCCACGAGCACATGCGCGCCCCCGCGCAGGTCGAGCCCGAGGTTCACGAGGCGCGACGGCAGGAACCCGGGCCAAAGCCCCGTCTCCGTCCCCGCGGCGCGCGCGTCGTTCGCCCGCTCGACCCGGTCGTAGAACAGGTTCGGAAGGGCGACCCACAGCCCAACGAGGCACACCGCGAGCACGAAGAGCTTCTTCCACATTGGAAAATTCAGCATCGCCGGGCTCCCCGAACGGCGGCCGTCACGCCTGCGCCGGCTCGGTCTTGCTCGTGACCTGGGCGATGGTGCCGCGCATCACCCGCACCTTGACGTTGGGGGCGAGCTCGACATCGACCTCGCTATCGCCCACCTTGACCACCTTGCCGATCAGCCCGCCGGCCGTCACAACCTGGTCGCCGCGGCGCAGTGCCGCGATCATCGCCTTGTGCTCCTTGACCTTCTTCTGCTGCGGCCGGATCATCAGCACGTACATGATCGCGAAGATCAGCAGGATCGGCACGAAGCTGATCAACCCGCCGGCGCCGCCTGCGATTCCGGTTGCCTGGGCGAATGCCGGCGTTGCGAACATGATGCTTCCCTCTCCCTGACCGCGGCCCCGAAGGCCCCGGCCCAAATCCGCGCGGACACTATTCCCGCGCCGTGGCTTTGGCAAGGCGACGCCGATGCGCTAGGTTGCAGCCTAGAATCGAAGCCACAGGAGGTTCCCGATGCGACTGTCCCGCCGCCACACGCTCGCACTCGCCGCCGCCGGCCTCGCCCTGCCAAGCGCGCTCCGCGCCCAGGGGATGGCGGGCGACAGCTACCCCACCGACAGCGCCGAGATCACCATCCACCCGGTCTCGCACGCCTCCTTCGTGATGACGACGCCCGGAATGGTGATTTACAACGACCCTGTCGGCGGCGCCGAGGCCTATGCCGGCCTCCCCGCCCCGGAGCTGATCCTGATCACCCACGAGCATTCCGACCATTACGACCCCGAGACGCTCAGCGCACTGATGGGCGCAAACACCCGGCTCGTTACCAATCCGGCGGTCTACGACATGCTGCCGGAGGACCTTAAGTCCCGCGCCACCGCCATCGCCAACGGCGAGAGCACGACGGTCAACGACATCACCGTCGACGCGATCCCGGCCTACAACACCACCGAGGGCAGGCTGGAATACCACCCCGAGGGCCGCGACAACGGCTATGTGCTCGGCATCGACGGGCTACGCGTCTACATCGCCGGCGACACCGAGGACATTCCCGAGATGCGCGCGCTCGAAGGCATCGACATCGCCTTTCTGCCTATGAACCTGCCCTACACGATGACGGTCGAGCAAGCCGCCGCCGGCACCGCCGCCTTCAAGCCCGCCACCGTCTATCCCTACCACTACCGCGACAGCGACCCCGCGGCCTTCGCCGGCCTCGTCGCGACCGAGGCCCCCGACACCGACGTGGTGCTGGGCGCGTGGTATCCTGACGCCTGACGCCGCGGGCTCCGGCGGAGGCGCGTTCCGCGCCACGACATTTGCTGCTGCGCCGCGCGTTCCGCGCGGCGCAGGGCCTCCGGCGGGGATATTTCTGCCAAGAAGAAGGCCAGGGGGCGCGCAATCCGCGGCGGAGATTCGTCTGCATCGGTTGTGCATTGACGCGGCACCGCCCTCTCTCGTAACCGGGGTCCGCCATGCATGACATCCGCACCATCCGCGACGACCCCGCAGCCTTCGACGCCGCCCTCGCCCGGCGCGGCCTGGCACCGGTCTCGGCCGGCCTTCTCGCGCTCGACGAGACGCGGCGCGGCCTCATCCACCGCGCCGAGACCGCCCAGGCCGAACGTAACGCCGCGAGCCGCGACATCGGCGCCGCCAAGGGGCGCGGCGACGAGGCGGAGTTCGAGCGCCTGCGCGCGTTGGTCGCTGAAAAGAAAGACGAAATCTCCCGGCTCGAGGCCGAGGCCCAGGCGGCGGATACGGCGCTGCGCGACCTGCTCCTGACGATCCCGAACCTGCCGATGGAGGACGTGCCCGAGGGCCCCGACGAGAGCGCCAACGTCGAGATCCGCCGCTGGGGCACGCCGCGCCGCTTCGACTTCACCCCGCTCGAGCATTACGAGATCCCGTCCGCCCGGCCCGGGATGGATTTCGAGACCGCGGCGAAGCTGTCGGGCAGCCGCTTCGTCGTGCTGTCGGGGGCAGTCGCGCGGCTGCACCGGGCGCTGGCCCAGTTCATGCTGGATTTTCACGTCGAGAACCATGGCCTTGCCGAGACCTGGACCCCCGTCCTCGTCAAGGACGAGGCCATGCTCGGCACCGGCCAGCTGCCGAAATTCGCCGAGGACTGCTACCGGACCGAGAGCGGCTGGTGGCTGATCCCGACGGCCGAGGTGACGCTGACCAACATCGTCGCCGGCCACATCCTCGATCAATCCCATCTCCCGCGCCGCTACGTCGCCCATTCGCAATGCTTCCGCTCCGAGGCGGGGAGCGCCGGACGGGACACGGCAGGGATGCTCCGGCAGCACCAGTTCGAGAAGGTCGAGATGGTTTCCATCACCCGGCCCGAAGACAGCCGCGCCGAGCTCGACCGCATGACCGGTTGCGCCGAGGCGATCCTCGAGGCGCTGGGACTTGCTTACCGCACCGTGGTGCTGGCGACGGGCGACATGGGCTTCGGGGCGCGGCGGACTCACGACATCGAGGTCTGGCTGCCCGGGCAGGACAGCTACCGCGAGATCTCGTCCTGCTCGGTCTGCGGCGACTTCCAGGCCCGCCGGATGAACGCCCGCTTCCGCCGCGGCGAGGGGGCGCGGCCGGAGTTCGTGCACACGCTGAACGGCTCCGGCCTCGCCGTCGGCCGGACCTTGATCGCCGTGCTGGAGAACGGGCAGGAGGCGGACGGATCGGTGGATCTGCC
>JBBQRM010000121.1:0-8138 GCA_038214855.1 Rhodobacterales bacterium
CCACGGGCCAGATCAGGCTGCGGCCGCAGAGTCGAGGTAGGGTCTGCGCCATCTGCGTAAAATGTTTTCGATCTCCTTTAACGAAACTTTTATACCTGTCGCTCCGTAAATCGATTTCCGGGTTGACCGCCCGGGGCCCCGAAGCGTCCCATAGGACGACGAGAACCACGCATCGCTGGAGCCGGAAGACACCTTCGGACGATGCCCGGACAAGGACAGGAGACCCCATGCGACTGAGACGGAACCACCTGCTCGGCGTGTCGACGATCGGCATGCTTGCGCTTTCGGCTTCGGGGGGCTGGGCGTCGAGCCACCGCGAAGCACCGGGCATTCTCGGAATGCCCCAGATCGACGGCACCGACTTCTACATGTTCCGCAGCTACGAACCGGGCAAGAGCGGCTTCGTGACCTTGATCGCCAACTACATCCCGCTCGAGGCGCCGTTCGGGGGGCCGAACTACTTCCCGCTCGATAAGAACGCCGCCTACGAGATCATGATCGACAACGACGGCGACGCCGTCGAGGACATCACCTTCCAGTTCAGGACCGACACGACGCTCACCCCCGATGCGAACGGCATCTCGTTCGACATCGGCGGGCTGGACGTGCCGATCCCGCTTCGTCAGGGCGGCCCGATCTTCAACGTGAACGATCCATCGATCAACGAGCGCGAGGGCTTTAAGGTCGAGGTCATCATGGGCGACCGGCGCAGCGGCGAGCGCGGATCGGTCACCGACCTGAGCGGCCGCACGCAGTTCGCCAAGCCGATCGACAACATCGGCAACAAGACGTTCCCTGACTACGACGCCTATGCCGACTTGCACATGTACATCGTCCGCATCCCCGGCTGCAAAGGCAACGGGAGGATGTTCGTGGGCCAGCGCGCCGAAGCCTTCGCCGTCAACCTAGGCGAGATCTTCGATCTTGTGAACTTCGTGCCGCTGGCGGGCGAAAGCTACTACGGTGCCGACGACGATGCGCTCTTTCCCGGTGGCATCGAGCAGCGTCCGGAGAACGACGACGTCAAGGGCACGTTCAACGTGACCTCCTTCGCGCTCGAGGTGCCGATCGACTGCCTCGTGGGCGACGGCAACGGCGTGATCGGCGGCTGGACCACGGCGAGCCTGCCGCAGGCGCGGCTGCTCGACCCGACACCCACCTTCGAGAGCTCAGCGGTTCATGGAGGCGCTTTTGTTCAGGTCTCCCGGCTCTCGGCGCCGCTCGTCAACGAGCTGGTGATCGGTCTGCCGGACAAGAACCTGTTCAACGCGGTCGAGCCGACGCAGGACGCAGCATTGGCGTTCTACGTGACCAACCCGACGCTGCCGACGCTGTTGAGCGCTTTGTTCCTCGATGCGGTTAACAGCACGCTGGGCACCGACCTCGACACCTTGGCGCCAGCCTTCTACCCACGCAATGACCTAGTCGCGGCGTTTCTGACAGGCTTCGCTGGGCTGAACCAGCAGGCGACGGTGACGCCGTCCGAAATGATGCGGCTCAACACGGCGGTGCCGCCGACCGATCGCGCCGAGCAATCGCCGCTCGGGGTGATTGGCGGCGATCTCGCGGGCTTCCCGAACGGTCGGCGTCCGGGGGACGACGTGGTCGACATCGAGCTGCGCGTGGCGATGGGGCGCCTCTGTTACCCGCTGCCGATCGGCGACGCGCTCGGGGCGCCGCAGAACGACATCAACCTCGGCATCTGTGCGCCCGGGGATGCTCCGGTGGGCAATGCGCCGTTCACCGACGGCGCGCCGCTCACCGCAGCCGACGTCGCCAACAGCTTCCCCTACCTGCTGACCCCCATCCCGGGCTCGCCCGACGAAGCGCGGGAGCGGCCATGACACGGATGCTGAGACTGACTTCCGTCCTCGTCCTCGCCGCCTTCGCTCTGGCCGCCTGTGACGATGACGACGACAACGACACCGCCGGGGGCGGCGGTGGCGGTGGCGGCGGCGGTCCGCAGGACCAGTTCGGCGCGACTTTCGCCCAGGCCTTCAATGCCGATCCGAACTCCGAGCCGATAGACCCTCAACCGGGCGATGCCGGCCCGCTGAGCCTGACCGACGAGCCGGTTGACTTCTGAAGACCCGGCCCCCGCGCCCGAGCTTTGAGATAGTCCGCGCGGGGTCGCGCTAAGACGGCGGCGGTGGCGGAAAGGTCGCCGCCGCATCCCACCGGGACACGACCGCCACTTCCGGCACACCGGCGGGCCCCTCGCGTCGCTGCAGCAGGCTTCGCATCGACTGGACCGTGTCGCCTATGCGCACCGTCACCCGCAGCTCGAAGAGATCCGAACGGAATCCCACCCCCGACGGCAGGATTACACGGGCCGCCGAGACGTCGCGCGGCGTAAGAAATCCTTGGCGCGTCCGGGTCGCGCCAAGCACCCGCGCCGCAACCGGGTTCTGCAGCAGGATGGCGATCAGCTCCACCGGCGCCGCATTGACATTGATCTCGCCGCGGCCGGGCAGCGCCGTGACCAGGCGCGATAGATCAGCCACCGCCTCGGGCGCGATGCCCGCGCGCTGCGTCAGGTCTTCGAGACGCCTGAGCGGCCCGTCGCGTGCCAGGCTCGCGGCGATGCGCGCGGTGGTCTGCGGCGGAAGCTCGAGTGCCGCGACGATCGCTTGCAGCGTCTGGAGCGATTGCAGTCCGCCGGAGGCGAGCGCATTCAGATTGTAGAGCCCGCGCGCATCGGCGATTGCCATCTCGAAGGCGCCGCCCTCGATGGCGACGGCGCGTTGCGCCGCCTGCGCCCAGAGTTCCTGGGCATGGTCGATCTCCGGCGCCTCGATCATGTCGCGCCGGAGCGCCGCGATCGCCGATTGTTCGCCGCCCCGGACCAGCACCAGCGCCTGCGCCGCCTCAGAAAAGCGCAGGCTGCGTGCGACGCCGATCTCGCCCAGGCTCAGCATCAGTGTGACCACCGCGGCGCTCAGGCCGAGCAGGACCAGCACGTTGATCAGGATGACTCCGCGCTCGGGTTCCCGCTTCAAGGCACAACCTCGGCCGGCAGGATCGCCACGCGCCGAAGGGGCCCCGCGAGCGCGGCCCCGCTTAACGAGAGTTCGAGGGAGACGGCGGCGGGATTGCCTGCGGCCTCGCCCGGCTCCGGCGGCCAGGTTTCCACCCAGCCGCGGCCGGGGGTGTAGAACCGCCAGGCAAGCGCCTCGACGCCCGTGAGCAGCACTTGCCGCGCCGGTGCCGTGCCGAGCCCCGAGAGGCTGCGCAGGAGTTCGCCGTCCCGAAGCGCGTAGCTGACGGCCATCTCGCCGCCCGCTCCGGGGCGGCGGAAGGCGACCGCGCCGTCGGCGAAGGCGAGGCTGCCGCCCTCAGCCTGCAGGAAGTCCCGCGTCGTCAGATGCATCGCCCGCTGCAGCGCCGCCAGATCCGCAAGCCGGCCTTCGGTGCCGGACTGGATGCGCAACATCTGATCGAGCACCGAAAAGCCCGCAGCCCCGATCAGCGCGAAGAGTGCCAGCGCCACCAGGACCTCGACCAGCGTGACGCCGGCAGTGCCATCGCGCGCCGCCGCCTGCCCTTCCGGGATCATCCTCGGATGGAGCGGCGAAGGGTCACGTTCCGGCCACCTCGCCGATCACCAAAATCCGCCCTGCCTCTATGGTGAGCACTGCAAGGTCGCGCCGGCAGAGCCCGCTCTCGAGGAACCGAAAGCCGCCCAGCACGCCGCGAAACCCCTGCGGCCGGGTCAGCCCAGCCCGGTCGAGCGTGCCGGCATTGCCGAGAAGCGCCGCCATCAGCGCGGCGTCGTGGCCGAGCGCAGTGACGACGCCGGCCGGCTCGCCGAACCGCGCCTCGAACGTGTCTAGAAACGGGACAAAGGCATCAAGCGGCGGTGCCGCGTACCAGGCGCCCTCCAGCACCGGGACCGACGCAACGTCGAGCACCCCCCACTGGACCCCACCCATTAACTGCATGCCCGAGCCGGACAGCGCCTCCGCGAAGGCCACGAGCTCCAGGCCGCCGTCGGGCAGGAAGACCGCATCGGGCAGGGTGCCGCCGCCGCCGTCGCGAAGCGCGGCGCCGAGGCCGGAGGCGCCGTCACGTAGGAGCACCGCAGTCAGCGCCAGACCTCCCGCCGCGGCGAGCGCACGGGCCGCAGTCGCGGAAGCCTCGCCGAGTGGGCCGGGTCGGGCCACCAGGGCCACGCGGCGCGCGCCCTGCGCGCGGGCGTAGCTGAAGGCGGTCGCGACCGACTGGGCGGGGGTGATGCCCATAACGAAGGCGCCGAGCGCCGCCAGCCGATCGTCGTTGGAGAAGCTCACCACCGGCACGTCGCCCGCCACTGCGACCACCGCAGGCGTCTGGTCGGCCCTGAGCGGCCCGAGCAGCATCCGCGCCCCCCCCGCCAGCGCCCGCTCGGCGGCGGTGCGCGCGCCTGCCGGAGTGTCCTCGGTGTCGAAGACCGGCGGCTGTCCCTCAGACGCCCCCGCGGCCACGATCAGGCTTGCCGCGCGCGCCATGTTCTGGCCAAGTGAGCCCGCGTCGCCGCTCAGCGGCAGGAGCAGCGCAGTGTCTCGGCCGCCGACCCCAGTCCGGGACCCGGCGCATCCCCCAAGAGCGCCGAAGAGCGGAAGGCAGGATGTCCACAGAGCCCGGCGGCACAGATGACGGCGCGAGACGGCGCCGTCGGACACTGGGAGCGCTCGCGGTGTCGGGGCTCGCGGTGCTTGCATTCCTCGTTTCCCTCGCGGCATCGCTTCCCGTCCGGCTCGCCGCAGCTTATGTGGCACCAGCGACCGGGATCAACGGCTATTCTGGGACGGTGTGGCGGGGGCAGGCGCGGCTTCCGGGCGGACACGCCGTCGATTGGCAGGTGGACGCCTTGGCCTCGCTCGCCGCCCAGGGCGTCGCGGCGGATATCGAGGTGAGCGGGCCGGGCACCCATCTAGCCGGCCGGGTGACGCTGCGCGGCCTTGCGGGGCACGACCTTCGCGTCGTCGGGCTGACTGGCAGCGCCGCCTGGCCGCTAGTGGCAGCGGTGGCGCCAGTTCCGGGTATCGCCTGCGACGGGCGGGTCGTGGTCGAGGGGGTCGAGCTGGCGGTCGCACCGGGTTTGCGCCGCGGAGCCGGCCGTCTCGTGAGCGGCCCCGCCACCTGCGCCCGGTCCGGGGCCGAGCCGGTGCCTGTCCCGCCGCTCGCGGCCCGGCTCAAGACCGTCGCCGAGGGCCTGCGCGCCACCCTGGCGCGGCCGGAGGCGCCCGACATGCCGCTGGCCGAGGCGACGGCCACCACCGACGACCGGCTGATCGTCAGGGTCACTGCCGAAGGCGCCGGGCTGGTACCGGGGATGCCGACCTCGGGTGAGACGGCGCTGGAATATCCGTTCCCCTGGCCGCCGTGAGCGGGGGACCGGGCAGCGCGAAATGATGGGGCTGCCGGTGTTGCACTGTGCAACACGACTACGGACATTGAAGATATAGAAGAAAATTTGGCGGTTTCATGTTCCATTAAGGTTTGGCACAGTTCCGAAGGCGGCCGTTCAGAGTCCCGCGAGGTTGTTCATTGAGACGATGGGCAGCAGGATCGCCAGCACCATCACCATGACGAGCCCGCCCATCACCAGGAGGATCGCGGGCTCTACCAGCGCTACCAGGGTGCGCACCCAGGCGTCGAGGTCGCGCTGCTGGTCGTCGGCGGCGCGCCCCAGCGTCTCGCCAAGGTTGCCGCCGGCCTCGCCGCTCGCGATCATCGCGATCAGCATCGGCGGGAAGCAATTCGCCGCCCCAATGGCGTCGCGCAAGGATGCGCCCTCGCGTACCCGCGCCGTCGCCGCCTCCACCGCCCGGCGGATGTAGAGGTTGGGGGTGACGGCGCTCGCCGCCGCCAGGGCCTCGACCAGCGGTACGCGGCTCTGAACCAGAGTCGCGAGCGTCCCGGAGAACTGTGCGGCGTTGACGCGGGTGACGAAGCGCGCGGTCAGGCGCCCCGTGGCTAGCAAGCGGTGAAACGCCAAGCGGTTGGCAGGACGCGCCAGCCAGCGCTGCGCCGCCACCAGCGCCAGCCCCGCCCCGAGCAGAGCTGCGAGACCATAGGCCCTGAGCGCCTCGCTGACGACGATCAGCCCGCGAGTGACGAGCGGCAGATCGGCACCGCGCGAGGTGAAGACCCGGATGATGTCGGGCATCACATAGGTCATCAGCAAGGTGACGATGCCGAGCGATACCAAGGCCAGCAGCGCGGGGTATAGGAGCGCGAGCTGCACCGCCTGGGCGTTGCGACTGCGGTTCTCGACGAAGTTCGCGAGATGGCGCATCACCTGGTCGAGCTGGCCCGACTGCTCGCCGGCGCTCACCGAGGCGCGGTAGTAGTCCGAGAACACGCCCGGATACTCACCGAGCGCCGCTCCGAAGCTGCGCCCGTCGAGCACCGAGGCGCGCACGTTCAGGAGTACGGTGGCGACGCGTGGCGCGGCCTGGCTCGCGACGGTCCGCAAAGCATCCTCGATGCGCACGCCGCTGCCGATCAGCGTGGCGAGTTGGCGGGTGACCAGCGTGAGGTCGCGCGCGCCGACCGCCGGACGCAGCCGCTCCAGCGCCGAGGGGCGCGCGGGGGTCGGGGCGCCGCGCTGCGCCCGGCTGGCCGCAACCTCGACCGGCAGGAGCCCGCGGGCGCGCAGGTCCTGGCGCGCCGAGGCGGCGGAGGCGGCCTCGAGCACGCCCGCCTGCGGCTTTCCAGCGCGATCAACGGCGCGATAGGTGAAGGCGGCCATCAGTGCTCCTGCGCGACGCGCGCCACGTCCTCGACAGTGGTGACTCCCTCACGGATCTTGGCCACCCCGTCCTGGATCAGGCTCGGCCCGAGGTTGCGGGCATGAGCGACGAGCCCGGCCTCGGCTGCGCCGCCGTGGATCAACGCCTCCATGTCGCGGTCCACCGTGACCACCTCATAGATGCCGCAGCGCCCGCGGTAGCCGGATCCGTGGCACACCGTACAGCCTCCGGCGCGCCAGAGCGGCGTGCCGAGGGCAAGCGTGCCGTCGAGCAGGTCGTGATCGGCCCGACTGGCGCGATCCGCGCGAGCGCAGTCGGGGCAGAGCCTGCGCACCAGCCTCTGCGCCACCACGCCCGCAAGCATCGGCGCGAGCAGGAAGCGCTCGACGCCCATGTCGATCAGGCGGGCCACAGCACCGACCGCGGTGTTTGTGTGCAGCGTGGAGAGCACGAAATGGCCGGTCATCGCCGATTCGACGGCGATCTGCGCGGTCTCGCGGTCACGTATTTCGCCCACCATGATTACATCGGGGTCCTGGCGCAGGATGGCGCGTAGCCCGCGGGCGAAGGTGAGGTCGGTGCGCGGGTTCACCTGGGTCTGGCCGACGCCGTCGACCGAATATTCGATTGGATCCTCGACGGTCATGATGTTGCGGCTGCGGTCGTTGAGATGGCCGAGGGCGGCATAGAGCGAGGTGGTCTTGCCCGAGCCGGTGGGGCCGGTGACCAAGAGGATGCCGTCTGGCCGTGCTAGCAGTCGCTCGAAGGCGGTGCGGTCGCGCGCGCTCATCCCCAGCCGATCGAGGCCGAGGCGGGTCGCGTCGCGGTCGAGCAGCCGCATTACCACCCGCTCGCCGTATTGCGACGGGATGGTCGAGATGCGCACGTCCACTTCGTGACCGCCGACGCGCAAGCTGACGCGTCCGTCCTGGGGCAGGCGCTTCTCGGCGATGTCGAGCTTGGCCATCACCTTGATGCGGCTGACGAGCAATGGTGCGAGCGCCCGGCGCGGCTCGATGATCTCGCGCAGCACCCCATCGACGCGAAAGCGCACGACCAGGCGGCGCTCGTGGGTCTCAACATGAATGTCGGAGGCGTTCTCTTTGATCGCCTCAAGAAACAGTGCGTTGATCAGGCGGACCACCGGCGCGTCGTCGCTCTGGTCGAGCAGGTCATCGACCAGCGCTGCGCTGTCGGCGAGGGCGGCGAGATCGCCGTCGGCGGCGGCGGCCTCGGAGGCGTCCGAGGCGGTGTCGCGGTAGCTCTGGGCGAGCGCCGCGTCGCAGGCCGCGTCCTCGTGCAGCTCAAAGGCGAGGCCGAGCCCGGCAATCCGCTGCACCTCGGACAGCGCCTGCACCGGGGTCCCGGCGCGATAGGCGCAGACAGGCCGCTCGGCCCCAC
>JBBQRM010000122.1:0-8052 GCA_038214855.1 Rhodobacterales bacterium
TGGTCAGTAGCGAAACGGTCGAGGTCTCTGTAATCTGGTTCATGGCGTGATCTCCCTGGCGGCTACCGCCGCCGGTTGGGTGGTTGGTTCACCCGGAGATTACGCCGCCTTCGAATTTCCACCAACTCCGCGACACGACCCAAGCGTAGCCCGCCACGGGACTGCCCAGCAGCGTCAGACCCTCACCCGCTACAGGTGACCGGATGCCACGGAATCGGTGACCGGATCAGATCGGAATGAGCGACCGGATCAAATCGGAATCCCCGACCGGATCGCCCCGGAATGCGCACGCCGAAGCCGTCCGCGGCCACTGGGCCATCGAGAACCGTCTCCACTGGGTTCTCGACGTCACATTCGGGGATGACCTCTCCCGCGTCCGAAAGCGCCACGGAGCCAGAAACATGGCCACCGTCAGACACTTCGCTCTCAATCTCGTCCGCACCGCCAACGACAGGCGTTCCATCAAATCCCGAAGAAAGCTCGCAGGGTGGTCTCCATGCTATCTCCAGACGATCCTCACCTCACCGCCGGGCTAATTTGGATTCGGAGCCCTGTTCAGCGGGCGAGGAAGGCCTCGACGGCGGCGACGAAGGGGCGGGGGGCCTCGGCGTGGACCCAGTGGCCGGCGCCGGGGATCGCCACGTGCTCGGCCGCGGGGAAGAGCGCGCGGATGCGGCGCCAGTGCGCGGGCGCGACGTAGTCGGAGGTCTCTCCGGTCAGGAACAGCGTCGGGCCGTCGAAGCGCGCGTCGATGTCGGGGAAGCCCATGATGAGCGGCATCTGTTCTTCGAGCGCCTCGAGGTTCAGCTTCCAGCGCGCGCCGTCGGGGCCGGTGGCGAGGCTCTGGAGGAAGAAGGCGCGCAGGGCCGGGTCGGGAACGCTATCGGCGAGGCGGGACTCGGCGTCGGAGCGGCGGGCGACGCCTTCCAGGTCGAGCGCGCGCAGGCTGCGGACGTGCTCGATCTGGCTGTGGGAATAGGACGTGGGGGCGATATCTGCGACGATCAGCCGCTCGATCCGGGCGGGCTCGGTGAGCGCGAGAACCATTGCGGCCTTGCCGCCCATGGAATGACCGATGAGATCGGCACGGCCGCCGTGGGCCTCGATGACCTCGGCGAGATCGGCGGCCAGCGCGGCATAGGAATGGTCGGGGTCGCGGGGGCTGTCGCCGTGATTGCGCAGGTCCACCACGACCACCTCGCGGCCCTCGCCGAGGCGCTTGGCCACCACGCCCCAGTTGCGCGCCGAGCCGAAGAGGCCGTGGGCGACGACGAGAGGCGGCCGGTCGGAGGGCGTGCCGTGGGTGATGAGGTTGAGCATGGACGGCCTCAGACGATCAGGTTGGTGATGACGGCGTCGTCGGTGATGTCGAGATAGGTGAGGTGGGCTTCGGCCATCCGCGCCTCGAGCCCCTCGAAATCGGCGCGGGCGCCGGCTTCGATGCCGATCAGCACCGAGCCGAAGTTGCGGGCGGACTTCTTGAGATACTCGAAGCGGGCGATGTCGTCGCCGGGTCCGAGCAACTCCAGGAACTCGCGCAGGGCACCGGGCCGCTGGGCGAGGCGGAGGATGTAGTATTTCTTGCGGCCCTCCCAGCGCAGCGCGCGTTCCTTGACGTCCGGCAGCCGCTCGAAATCGAAGTTGCCGCCCGAGACGACAGCGACGACGCTCCGGCCCTCGATGTCGAGATGGGCGAGCGCGTCGAGTGCGAGTGCGCCGGCGGGTTCGAGCACCATCCCCTCGACGGTCAGCATCTCGAGCATGGTGCCGCAGATGCGATCCTCGGGGGCGATGGTCACGGCCTCGGGCGGGAAGCGGCGCAGCACCTCGAAGTTCAGCGCGCCGATGCGGGCGACCGCGGCGCCGTCGACGAAGTTGTCCACCTGCGGCAGGGTGACGAGGCCGCCCGCCTCAAGCGCCCGGCGCAGGCTCGGTCCGCCGGCGGGCTCGACGAGGGCGAATTCGGTGGCGGGGCTCGCCTCCTCCATCACGCGGACCATGCCCGAGGCGAGGCCGCCGCCGCCGACCGGCACGACCACCAGGTCGAGGGCTGCGCGCATCTGGGCGAGGATCTCGGTGGCGACGGTCGCCTGGCCCTCGATCACGTCGGGGTGGTCGAAGGGCGGCAGGAACATCGCGCCGGCTTGCGTGCAGAACGCCCGGGCGGCGCTGAGCGTGTCGTCGAAATAGTCGCCGATGAGGCGGATCTCGACTGCAGGCCCGCCGAACTGCGCTGTCTTGTCGATCTTCTGGCGCGGCGTCGTCACCGGCATGAAGATCACGCCCAGGGCGCCGAAGTGCCGGCAGGCATAGGCCATCCCCTGGGCGTGGTTGCCGGCGGAGGCGCAGACGAAGCGGCGCCCCGCGGGGTCGGCGGCGAGCGCCTTGCGCATGGCGTTGAAGGCGCCGCGGATCTTGTAGGAGCGCACGGGGCTGAGGTCCTCGCGCTTGAGCCAGATCTCGGCTCGGTGCCTGGCGCTGAGGTAGTCGCTGCGCTGGAGGGGCGTGGGTGCGAAGAGCGTGCGCATCTCCGCGGCCGCGGCATCGGCGGCGGCCGCGAAGCTCAATTTCGGGTCTCCAGCGATGGGTGGTGGGCGACCAGTTCCACGGTGTTGCCCTCGGGATCGGTGACGAAGACCCCCCGCCAGCCGACCCATGCGAAGACCTGGACGCCCGGCGCGAGCCCTCGCGCCTGGAACCATGCGACCGCCGCGTCCTGCGCGTCGAAATCCACGTTGAGCGCTAGATGATGCAGCGACGACCCCGCCCCGGTTGCGGGTGCGCGGGTTGCGCGCGCGTGCAGGCGCGGGTTACCGGCGTCCGTCCCGAACAGCGCCAGCACCCGGGTGTGCCCGGCATGGCCCGGCGCGAGCCGGAAGAATGCGATGCCCCCTTCCGGCTCCGACAGCACATCGAGCCCGATCACGTCGCGGTAGAAGGCGAACATCGGGTCGATGTCGGCGCAGCGGATCGCGACCTCGCCGAGATCGCGCACGGCGAAGGGCGGTCGCGTCACCACCCCGCCTCGTAGATCGCCAGCGCGTCGGCCTCGGTCACCTCGCGAGGATTGTTCACCAGGAGCCGCGTCTGCTTCATCGCCTCGGCCGCGCAGAGCGAAGGTCCGCGCGCGGCACGTCCACGTCGCGCAGCCGGGGCGGCAGGCCAAGGGTGAGATCGAGGTCGAGCAGCGCGAGATCGGGCAGGAGGAGCGGCGAGGAGACGCCGCGCTTTCTCGCCGCCGGGCAGGGTGATGATCGAGACGGGCGTCACCTGCGATCCGGTGCCCGCCGTCGTGGGCACCAGCACCAGCGGCAGGCGCGGGCCGCGTGCGTTGCCGACGCCCCAGGCGGCATCGAGTTCCTCGCCCGAGCCGAGGAGGAGCGTCGCGAGCTTGGCCACGTCGAGCGACGAGCCGCCGCCGAAGCCTATGACCCCGCGCGCGCCCTCAACCGCCGCCACCGCCGCGATCAGCGTGACGCGCGAGGGGTTCGCCTCGACGGCGTCGAAGACGCTCACCTCCGCCGCCGCGCGCAGGCTCGCGAACGCGGGCTCCGCCAGCCCGAGCCGCACGATCCCCAAATCGTTCACGAAGAGAATGCGCCCGCCGAGACGGCCCGCGCAGGCCTCGGCGAGACGCGCGGCACCGCCCGGCCGGAGCCGGAGATCGGGCGCGGTACGAAAGTCGAAGGCGCGGGTCATCGTCTGATCCTCCCGATCTTTGCGGGCGCAGCAAGGGGCAATCTCGGCAACCCGCCGCCCGGCCGCGCGATCCGTCTCGCCTCCGGCGCATACTCGTGGCAGACGGGGGCATGTCGAACCCGCCCGCCCCCGTCGAGCCCGCAGAACCGGTGCTGCACGCCTTCGGGCAGGAGGCGGGGGCGGGTCAGGTGCATCTGCGCATCCTCGCAACTTCGGATCTGCACGGGCATCTGCGCGCCTACGATTACCTCGCTGACCGGCCCTCGGATGCGGTGGGGCTCGCGCGCACCGCGAGCCTGATCGCCACGGCGCGCGGGGAGGCCGCGAATTCGGTGCTGGTGGACAACGGCGACTACCTGCAGGGCAGTCCGATGGGCGACCGGCTGGCCGCCCGAGGGCTGGAGCCGGGTGCGATGCATCCGGTGATCGCGGCCATGAACGCGCTCGGCTATGACGCGGGCACGCTCGGCAACCACGAATTCGACTTCGGCGCCGGCTTTCTCGAGGCAGTCAACGCCGGAGCGCCGCATCCCGTCGTCTGCGCCAATCTCGCACGCAGGCTCGGCGCCAGTCCACGCGAGGACCTGCTCGCGGTCCCGCCCTTCGCGATCCTCGAGCGCGAGGTCGAGGATGGCGCGGGCGCGGTGCATCGGCTGCGGCTCGGGGTGACGGGCGTGCTGCCGCCGCAGGTAATGGTGTGGAACCGCGAGCATCTGGAGGGGCGCTTCATCGCGCGCGACATGGGCGAGGCGGCGCGCGCCTGGGTGCCGGCGCTGCGCGAGGCCGGCGCGGATCTGGTGCTGGCCTTGTGCCACACGGGGATCGCCGCAGCGTCCGAGACGGCGGGGATGGAGAACGCGGCGCTGGCGCTCGCGGCCATCCCCGGCATCGACGCCGTGGTGGCGGGCCACCAGCACCGGGTGTTCCCCGGCGCGGATTTCGCCGGCGAGGGCATCGACGCCGCCGCGGGCAGGCTCGAGGGCACCCCCGCGGTGATGCCGGGCGCGTTCGGGGCGCATCTCGGCGTGATCGACCTGATGCTGGAGCTGACGGACGGGGACTGGCGCGTCGTCCGCACCGAAGCCTGCACCCGCCCCATCGCCGAACGCGGCGACCACGGTGTGACGGCGCTCGTGCGCGATGCGCCCGCGATCATCGAGGCGACCGAGGCCGCGCATACGGCCACGCTGCGCCACATCCGCGCCGAGATCGGCCGGACGACCGTGGCCCTGCACTCGTATTTCGCGCTCGTCTCGGTCGATCCCTGCCGCGCCGTCGTCGCCGAGGCGCAACGCCGCGCGCTCAGGCCGGTGCTGCGCGGGACCGCCTTCGCCGACCTGCCGCTCCTGTCTGCCGCAGCGCCCTTCCGTGCCGGGGGCCGCGCCGGTCCGGAGGCCTATACCGACGTGCCGGCGGGGCCGCTCAGCCTGCGCAGCCTCGCCGACCTCTACCCCTTCCCCAATCCGGCGCAGGCGGTGCTGGTCAGTGGCGCAGAGCTCCACGAGTGGCTGGAGCGCGCCGCCGGCGTCTTCCGGCGCATCGAGCGCGTGGCCGCCGACCAGGAGCTGATCGACCCTGCATTCCCCGCCTTCAACTTCGACGCGATCGACGGGGTGAGCTATGCCGTCGATGTGACCGCACCCGCGCGCTACGACCGCGAGGGCGTGATAGCCGAGCCGGATGCGCATCGGATCGTGGACCTGCGCTTCGGCGGCGTGGCCGTGGCGCCGCGGGACCGGTTCGTGGTCGCGACCAGCAGCTACCGCGCCGGCGGCGGCGGCGCCTTTCCCGGCGCGGACGGCACGAGCATCGTGGCGACTGCGCCCGAAAGCATAGGTGACGCGGTCCTGCGCTACGTCGCGCAGGCAGGCCCTCTCGCGCCGGCCATTGCGGGGCCTTGGCGCGTCGCGCCCGCGGGCGGCGCGCGGGTGCTCTTCGATACTGGACGAGGTGCCGCGGCGCATGTCGAGGCGGTGCGCGCCCGCGGCCTCGTCATCGAGCCGGCGGGGCCGGGGCCGCGGGGCTTCGCCCGCTACCGCCTCCGGCTCTGAGCCCCGGGCGCGCGGCTTGCGAGGCTCCGGCAAAGCCGCTAGAGCCCGGCCTGCACACCGGTCCCGGAGGCTTTCGATGCAAGCGCCCAGAAAGGTCGTGCTCGCCTATTCCGGCGGGCTCGACACCTCGATCATCCTCAAGTGGCTGCAGACCGAATACGGCTGCGAGGTGGTGACCTTTACCGCCGATCTCGGTCAGGGCGAGGAACTGGAGCCGGCGCGGCGCAAGGCCGAGCTCCTGGGCGTGCGGCCCTCCGACATCCACATCGAGGATCTGCGCGAGGAATTCGTCCGAGACTTCGTCTTCCCGATGTTCCGGGCGAACGCCCTCTACGAGGGGCAATACCTGCTCGGCACCTCGATCGCCCGCCCGCTGATCGCCAAGCGCCTGGTCGAGATCGCGGCGGAAAGCGGTGCCGACGCGGTGGCGCACGGGGCGACCGGCAAGGGCAACGACCAGGTGCGCTTCGAGCTTGCGGCCTACGCGCTCGCGCCCGACATACGGGTGATAGCACCCTGGCGGGAATGGGATCTGACCAGCCGGACGCGGCTGCTGGAGTTCGCCGAGGCGCACCAGATCCCGATCGCAAAGGACAAGCGCGGCGAGGCACCGTTCAGCGTGGACGCGAACCTGCTGCACACCTCCTCCGAAGGCAAGGTGCTGGAGGACCCGGCGGAGGAAGCGCCCGATTACGTCTATCAGCGCACCGTCGATCCCGAAGCCGCGCCCGACGCGCCGCAGATCGTCGAGATCGGCTTCGAGCGCGGCGATCCGGTGTCGGTGGACGGCGAGGCGCTCTCGCCTGCGGCGCTCCTCGCGCGGCTGAACGCGCTTGGCGGCGCGCATGGGGTCGGGCGGCTCGACCTGGTGGAGGGGCGGTTCGTCGGCATGAAGTCGCGCGGCATCTACGAGACGCCGGGCGGCACGATCCTAATCGCGGCGCATCGCGGGATCGAGTCGATCACGCTCGACCGGGGGGCGGCGCATCTGAAGGACGAGCTGATGCCGCGCTATGCCGAGCTCATCTACAACGGCTTCTGGTTCTCGCCGGAGCGCGAGATGCTCCAGGCGGCGATCGACCTCAGCCAGCGCCACGTGAGCGGGACGGTGCGCGTGAAGCTCTACAAGGGACAGGCCTCGGTGGTGGGACGCAGCTCGCCGCTGTCGCTCTATTCGCAGAGCCACGTGACCTTCGAGGACGACGCCGGCGCCTACGACCAGAAGGACGCGGCCGGCTTCATCAAGATCAACGCCCTGCGCCTGCGTCTCATCGCAATGCGCGACCGAAAGGCCGCAGTCGAGGGGAAGTGATTTGCGGGACGCGGTGTGGCGGGGTCAGATGCGCGCCAGAGCACGGGAGACAGATATGAGACAAGCACTTTTCGCCCTCGCCCTGAGCACGGCCGCGGCGACGGCACCGGCTTCGGCCGAGGAGCTGAAGACGGCGGTCTTTGCCGGTGGCTGCTTCTGGTGCGTGGAATCGGACTTCGACAGCGTCGAGGGCGTGACCGAGACGCTGTCCGGCTATACCGGGGGCACGGTTGAGAACCCGACTTACGAGCAGGTGTCGCGCAAGGGCACCGGCCATGCGGAGGCGGTGCGCATCACCTACGACGCGGACGTGGTGAGCTATGACGAGTTGCTCGACGTGTTCTGGCGCAGCGTCGATCCGACCGATGCGGGCGGCCAGTTCTGCGACCGCGGCGACAGCTACCGGACCGCAGTCTTCGCGCTCGACGCAGAGCAGGCCGAGGCCGCAAAGGCTTCGCGGGCGGAGGCCGAGGTCGAGCTGGGGCAGGAGATCGTGACGAAGGTAGTCGAGGCCGGTACCTTCTGGCCGGCCGAGGACTATCACCAGGATTACTACCGCAAGAACCCGGTGCGCTACAATTTCTACCGCCGATCCTGTGGCCGCGACGCGCGGCTGCGGGCGCTGTGGGGCGACCAGGCCTTCATCGCAAAGCATTCCTGAGGTAATTACCCACCCCCCTTGCCATCGGTCTCGAAGCCTGAATCCATGTGGATATGGATCGCGGTGATTTGCAGCGACTTTCGAAGGGGCACCTCGATTTTTGCCCTGTTTCTGCGGTGATCCGCGATTGAGGCGCGCCTCCGGTAGAGCGCAGCCTTCGGTCAGCGAGAAACACCCGAGACATGTCTGGCGTCGGTTCCGTTTCCGGATGCCCGGGTCAGCGGCCTGTCTACGGAGGGCGTTTCCGTGGTGGTAACCGTGATCACACGGGACTGGGATGCAACCGGCGAAGCTGGCCGAGACGGCGCATGTTGTAGCTGAGGTTCTTC
>JBBQRM010000123.1:0-8014 GCA_038214855.1 Rhodobacterales bacterium
TGCGCGATGCGCTGGTGGAGGCCAAGATTGAACCCGTCATCCCGCCCAAATCCAACCGCCGCTTCCCGGCCGAGTTCGACCGCGACACCTATAAATGGCGCCACCTGATCGAGAACTTCTTCGGAAAGCTCAAGGAATACAGGGGTATCGCCACACGATGCTGCAAGACCGCCGCAAGCTTCAGCGCCTTCATTGCCCTCGCGGCGACCGTCATCAGGTTGAGGTGAACATCAACAGACCCTAGTTTTAAGCGCTTTATGGTGGCCAGGTCCGTGCTCCCTCCGAGCTGCGTGCGCGGGTTGCCAGAGCGCCAGCCCGCCGGGACGGGCAGGCGCTCGCCCGGCGCGTGTCGCGCTTGATTCCGGGCGGGTCGGGCGCTCCGTTTGTCCGGTACTGCCGAAACTCGCCTGGACACCCGAGCGGATTGAAGTGTCCGGCATCCCGTCAAATTGTCTCCCGCGTCGGGCGGGACGCGGGGGCGGGTGTCGGCAGGGGGGCGGGCCTGTCGCGCAGCGTCGTGCGCGACAAAACGAAGGCCGTGAACGCGCAGAGGCCGATGATGATCACCATCGGCCGCGGCGTGCCGTCGGAGACGAGGCTGACCAGGACGATAGCGAGCGCGCCGAGCAGCATCTGCAACGTGCCGCCGAGCGCGGAGGCGAGGCCGGCGATCGACCCGTGCGCGTCGAGGGCGCGCATCATCGCGGTGGGGATGACGAGGCCGAGGCAGGCGAAGGTGGCAAACAGCATCGCCATCAGTATCGGCAGGCTATCGACCCCCGCGAGCGTCACACTGGCCGCGACCAGCGCCGCCGCCGCGTAGCCCGCCACCGCGCCGCGGATCACCGCCGGGATGCCGTAGCGCGCGCCGAGCCGTGCCGCGAACTGCGAGGCGGCGAAGAAGCCCACGGCGTTGAACGAAAAGGCGAGGCTGTACTGCGTCGGCGTCAGGCCGAAATGGTCGATGTAGAGAAAGGAGGAGGAGGCGAGGAAGGTGAAGAAGCTCGCCATGCCGAGCCCGCCGATGAAGGTGAGGCCGAGGAACGCCGGGTCGCGCAGCAGCGTGCCGAACCCCGACCGGAGCGCGGCGAAGCTGAGCGGCACGCGCGCCTCGGGGGGCCGCGTCTCGGGCAGGATGCGCCAGACGAGCAGGATGCCGATGAGCGCGACGAGCCCGAGGGCGGCGAAGACCGCGCGCCAGCCGAAGGGCACGATCAGCAGGCTGCCCGCGAGGGGTGCCAGCATCGGGCCGATGCTGATCACCAGCATCACCAGCGCCATCATCCGCGTCGCCTCGATGCCGGTGTACATGTCGCGGATCACCGCGCGCGGGATCACCATCACCGCCGAGGCACCGACGCCCTGGAGCAGCCGGAAGCCGATCAGCGCCTCGACCGTGGGCGCAAAGAAGCAGCCGATCGACGCGAAGGCGAAGAGCGTGAGCCCGAAGAACAGCGGCCCCCGCCGCCCGAGCGCGTCCGAGACCGGGCCGTAGCCCAGCTGGCAGAGGCCGAAGGCCACGAAGAACGCCATCAGCGTCATCTGTGCGGCGCCGCGCGAGGCCTCGAGATCGGCCGCGATCGTCGGCAGCGCCGGCAGGTACATGTCGATGGCGAAGGGGCCGACGGCGCCGAGCAGGCCGAGCACGACGGCGGTCCTGAGAAAGCTCGGTTTCATCGGTGCCGTTCCTTGCGGCGGGGGCCGCAGCCGCCTCTTAGCGCGATCCCGCCGCGCCGCACAACGCCGCCGTCAGAGGGCCGCCGTCACTCGGCATCCTCGACGGCGCGGGCGAGGCGCGCGCGGGTCTCGGCGTCGATCACCGGCGCGTCGAGGGCGGAAGCGCGAGCCCGAAGCGCCGCCGCCCGCGCGGCGAGGGCGGCGTTGGCGTCGGTCAGACGCTGTGCGTCGGGGGCGGCGGCGGCGAGGGGGGCATCGAAGGCGGCGGTGGGCGCGAGATCGGGCGCGGGCAGCGTCCGGGCGGCCGGCGGAATTGCCGCGTCGATCCCGGGCGGCAATCCGCAGCCGGCGAGGAGCATGGCGCAGAGGAGCACGGGGATCGGGACGCGCAAGGCCGCCTCCGCCGATTTCGCGTGGGCAAAGCGCCCCCGTCTCCGTAGTATCGGGGCGAAGGGTCCGCGACAAGGACCGGGCCCGGCGTGGGGAGACGTGCCATGGGCGAAGCAACGGACAAGACGGGCGGCGGCGCCACGGAGGAGACGCTGATCGAACAGGGCCAGCACATGGCCCAGACAATGGCGGAGGTCTTCGACGTCTCGGGCAAGATCTGGCAGAGCTTCCTCGCTGGGCAGATGCACGAGGGCGCCCCTGCCCGGCCGGACCCGCTGAACACCTGGCCGGCCTTCGCCGAGCTGTCGCGGACGCTGTGGGAGAACCCCGCCGAGATGGCCGAACGGACGCTCGAGTTCTGGTCGGGGCAGAACGCGCTGTGGCAGCAGGCGATGTCGAAATGGGTGGGAGGCGGCGCGACGGGCGCGCCCGAGCTGCCGCACATGGCGCGCGCCGACAAGCGCTTCGTGCACAAGGACTGGTCGGAGAACGCGCTCTTCGAGTATCTCAAGCACTCGTATCTGCTCACGTCGGGCTGGCTTCAGGACACGGTCGCGACGGTGGGCGACATGGACCCGCGCGAGCGCAGGAAGGTCGCGTTCTACACGCGGCAGTTCGTCGAGGCGATGAACCCGGCGAACTTCTTCGCGCTCAACCCCGAGGTGCTGGAGGCGACGGTCGCCGAGAAGGGCGAGAACCTGGTGCGGGGCCTGAAGATGATGCTCGAGGACCTCGAGCGCGGCCACGGCAAGCTCGCGATCCGCCAGACCGACATGGACGCCTTCGAGGTCGGACGCAACATCGCGGTGAGCGACGGCGCGGTGATCTGGCAGAACCGGCTGTTCCAGCTGATCCAATACGCGCCAACGACGGAGAAGGTGCATGCGCGCCCGGTGCTGATCGTCCCGCCCTGGATCAACAAGTACTACGTGCTCGACCTCAACCCGAAGAAGTCCCTGGTGAGATGGCTGGTCGGCGAGGGGCACACGGTCTTCATGATCTCCTGGGCGAACCCCGACGCGCGGCACGCGAACGAGACCTGGGAGAGCTACATGTTCGACGGCGCCTCCGAGGCGATCGACCGGGTGCTGGAGGAGACGGGGCAAAAGACCCTGAACCTCGCCTCCTACTGCATCGGCGGAACGCTCGCGGGCACCTTGATGGCGCATATGGCGAAGACGGGCGACAAGCGTGTCGCCTCGGGCACGTTCTTCACCGCGCAGCTCGATTTCGAGGATGCGGGCGAATTGCAGGTCTTCATCGACGACAAGACGCTCGAGGTGATCGACGTCGATATGGACCGGGGCTTCCTGCCCGCCGACCGGATGGCGCAGGCGTTCAACATGCTGCGCTCGAACGACCTGATCTGGGGCTATGTCGTCAGCAACTACATGCTGGGAAAGGACCCGTTCCCGTTCGACCTGCTGTTCTGGAACGCCGATTCGACGGGAATGCCGGCGCGGGTGCACGCGCATTACCTCGAGGCCTTCTACGTGCACAACCGGCTGGCGGCGGGCGAGTATACGGTGGCGGGGGAGAAGGTGCGGCTCGCGGACATTCGCGGACCGGTCTATCACGTGGCGACCCGCGAGGACCATATCGCGCCCGGTGCCTCGGTCTTTCGCGGCGCGCGCGAGATGACGCGGGCGGACGTGCGATTCGTGCTGGCGGGATCGGGGCATATCGCCGGCGTGGTGAACCCGCCGACGCTGGGCAAATACCAGTTCTGGACCAATCCCGACACGGCTCCCGAGACGCTGCCGGACTGGCTCGCCGGGGCCGAGGAGACGCCGGGCAGCTGGTGGCCAGACTGGAGCGCCTGGCTCGCCAAGCGCGGCGGCCGCAAGGTGGCGGCGCGGGTGCCCGGCGCGCGGCTCGGGGTAATCGAGCCCGCGCCCGGGTCTTACGTCAAGGTCCGCTTCGACGCGCCCGATCGGGCGCATGCCACCTAGCGGTCGTCGCCCCGGGGCTCTCGCGCGAATTTCGCGGCCGCGATCTCGGCAAGGCTCATGTCGCGCGCCACCTCCGGGTCGAGCCCGGCCGCGGCGATCAGCTGGGCGTTCGGCCGGGCGGAGCCGGGGGTCGCAGCGCCGGCCTGACGGTCGTCGCGGCGGGCCTCACGGGCGATCTTGGCCGCGACGAGGTCGGACAGCGCCATCCCCCGCGCCGCCTCCGGGTCGAGCCCGGCTTCGGCGATGAGTTGCGCGTTCCGCGCGGGATCGACCGCGACGGCGGAGCGCTCGGGATGGAGGCTCTGGGCCTCGTCGGGATCGCTGTCGCGGTTGAACTTCAGCGCGGCGATCTCGGCGAGCGTCAGGGTCTGCACGCCGGCGCGCGAGACGCCGGCTTGCGCCGCGAACTGGGAGACGCCCTGTGCTACGGCCGGCGAGACCGCCAGCGACAGGCTGACGACGAGGGTGAGCGGCGAGAGGATGTGCATCGTGATTGCCTTTCCGGTCATGATGGCCGGGTCGCCGTTCTGGCGGGACCGGGTGCGCAGGTCCGCTGCGCACGAGACGCTCATGCGCCGGGCGGCGTGACGGCGGCGTGACCCGGGCGTGACGCGGAGCGCGGGTCTGGTCGCGGGCGGTGACCGGGTGCGAGCCGGTGGGCTCTGTCGCTGCACGCCGGACCAGCAGCCGTTGCTCGCCGGCAACCTGACCGGGCGCGTGCGAGACTTGGTTCGGGGTGCGAAAGGAAGTTAAACGATCCCGGGTGACTCCTGCGGGCCGCGCTTGCTCGGACCGGATGACAGGACGTCGAAGTTCTTCAGCGACCCCGCCGTCAGCACGAAATCCGCCGGCTCGACCGCGAGGCTCATGCCGAAGGCGCTGCCCGACTGCCGCTGGCAGCCGCGGCAGTGGCAGACGCTGAGCGGCCCCGCCGGTCCCTCGAGCCGGTAGCGCACGAACCCGCACTGGCAGCCGCCGGCCACCGGATCCATCCTCGCCCACTTCCCCCGAAATCAGCCGTTCTCGCGCAGCACCCGTCCCGCCAGATAGAGCGAGCCGCAGATCAGGATGCGCGCCCCCGGCGCCTCCGCCGCGATCTCCGCGACCGCCTCGGTCACGCCCGCCGCCGCCCGCGCGTCGTGCCCGGCGACCCGCGCCGCGGCGACCGTCGCCTCGGCGCTCAGCGTCGCGGTCTCGCCGGGGATGCTCACGCCGCGGAGGCTCTTCGCGAGCGGCGCCAGCGGGCGCAGGAACCCGGCCGCGTCCTTGGTGTCGAGCATGCCGACCACCAGATGCAGCGGCCGCGCCGGCAGGCGCGTCAGCGCCTCGGCGAGTGCCGCCCCCGCCGCCGGATTGTGGCCGCCGTCGAGCCACAGCTCCGCCCGCCCCGCCGCCTCCGCCAGCGGCCCGCGGCGCAGCCGCTGGAGCCGCGCCGGCCACTCCGCCCGGGCCAGCGCCGCGGCACAGGCCGCCTCGCCGACCCCCAGCTCCCGCAGGCAGGCGAGCGCCGTTCCGGCGTTCTCCACCTGATGCGCCCCGATCAGCACCGGCATCGGCAGGTCGATCAGCCCGCTCAGATCCTGGAACACCAGCCGCCCGTGCTCCTCCCACACCTGCCAGTCCTGCCCATGCACCGCCAGCGGCGCGCCCACCGCATCCGCTCGCGCCGCGATCACTTCCGCCGCCGCGGCCTCCTGCGGGCCGACGACGCAGGGTACGCCGGGCTTGAGGATGCCGGCCTTCTCGAAGGCGATCGCCTCGATAGTGTCGCCGAGGAAGCTCTGGTGGTCGAGCGAGACCGGAGTGATCGCCGTCAGCCGCGGCCGCTCGATCACGTTGGTCGCATCCAGCCTGCCGCCGAGCCCGACCTCGAGCAGCAGCATATCCGCCGGCGTCTCGGCGAAGGCGAGGAACGCCGCCGCGGTGGTGATCTCGAAGAAGGTGATGGGCAGGCCTTCGTTGGCCGCCTCGCAGCGCTCGAGCAGCGTCATCAGCCGGTCCTCGTCGATCAGTTCGCCCGCCAGCCGGATGCGCTCGTGGAACCGCGCCAGATGCGGCGAGGTATAGACATGCACGCTCTGCCCCGCCGCCTCCAGCCCCGCCCGCAGCATCGCGACGGTCGAGCCCTTGCCGTTGGTGCCGGCGACATGCACCACCGGCGACAGGCGCCTCTCGGGGTGATCGAGTGCTGCGAGCAGCCGCTCCAGCCGGTCGAGCGTCAGGTCGATGCGCTTGGGATGCAGCGCCGTTAGGCGTTCGAGAACGCGGTCGCTGCCCAAACTCAAGACGCGGCCGGCGCCGGCGCCTCCGCAGTCGAGGGCGCGGGCAGCTCGCCCCGCACCGCCGGCGGCTGCTTCATCAGGAGCCGCAGGATCGTGCCGAGCTCGTCGCGCAGGTGCCGCCGCTCGACCACGCGGTCGAGCATCCCGTGCTCCAGCAGGTATTCCGCGCGCTGGAACCCCTCGGGCAGCGTCTCGCGGATCGTCTGCTCGATCACCCGCGGCCCCGCGAAGCAGATCAGCGCCCCGGGCTCGGCGATCTGGATGTCGCCCAGCATCGCGTAGCTCGCGGTGACGCCCCCCGTGGTGGGGTTGGTCAGCACCACCACATAGGGCAGCCCCGCCTCCTTGAGCATCTGCACCGCGACGGTCGTGCGCGGCATCTGCATCAGCGCGAGGATCCCCTCCTGCATCCGCGCGCCGCCCGCGGCCGCGAACAGCACCAGCGGGCATTTCAGCCGCACTGCCCGCTCGGCGCCGGCGATGACGGCGTTGCCCACCTGCATCCCCATCGAGCCGCCCATGAAGCCGAAGTCCTGGCCGACGCAGACGCATTTCAGCCGCGCGATCTCGCCCTCGGCGACCAGCGTCGCCTCCTCCTCGCCGGTCTTGCGGCGCGCCTCGCGCAGCCGGTCGGGGTATTTCTTCTGGTCGCGGAAGCCGAGCGGATCGGCCAGCGGCTTGGGGACCGCGATCTCGACGAAGACCCCGCCGTCGAACAGCCCCGCGAAACGGTCGCGCGGGGTGATCGCCATGTGATGCCCGCAGGACGGGCAGACGTTGAGCGCCTCGCTCAGCTCGCGGTGGAACAGCATCGTGCCGCACTCGTCGCACTTGACCCAGAGGTTCTCCGGGATTTCCCGGCGCGAGAACAGCGAGTTGATCTTCGGCCGGACGTAGTTCGAGATCCAGTTCAAGGGCGCCCTCGCGGCTTGGGGATGCGCCTAGATAAAGTCCGCCCCCCGCCTTTGCAATGCGCGCCCCCGCGGCGGTGCTTGAGCTTTCCGCCAGCCTCGCCTATTGCCGAAGTCGGACAAACCGGGGGAGGCGGGCGATGGACGCGCCGAGGATCGACAAGCGCGGGCTGCCGAGCCGGCACGTGACCGAAGGGCCCGAACGGGCGCCGCACCGCTCCTATCTCTATGCGATGGGGCTCTCGGAGGCCGAGATCCACCAGCCGCTGATCGGCGTCGCCACCTGCTGGAACGAGGCCGCCCCCTGCAACGTCGCGCTCAGCCGCCAGGCCCAGGCGGTCAAGCTCGGGGTGAAGCAGGCGCTGGGCACCCCGCGGGAGTTCACCACCATCACCGTCACCGACGGCATCGCGATGGGCCACGAGGGGATGCGCTCCTCCCTCGTCAGCCGCGAGGCGATCGCCGATACGGTGGAGCTGACCATGCGCGGCCATTGCTACGACGCGCTCGTCGGCCTCGCGGGCTGCGACAAGTCGCTGCCCGGCATGATGATGGCGATGGTCCGGCTCAACGTGCCGAGCGTCTTCCTCTACGGCGGCTCGATCCTGCCGGGCCGCTTCGAGGGCCGCGATGTCACGGTCCAGGACGTGTTCGAGGCGGTGGGCCAGCACCAGGCCGGCAAGCTCTCGAACAGCGCGCTCGCCGCGCTCGAGGCGGTCGCCTGCCCCTCCGCCGGGGCCTGCGGCGGCCAGTTCACCGCCAACACGATGGCGACCGTCAGCGAGGCGATCGGCCTGGCGCT
>JBBQRM010000124.1:0-7991 GCA_038214855.1 Rhodobacterales bacterium
AAGCCGCAGGCCTTGAGCTTCGCGCCCAGCACGTTGACGCTCGGCGCCCTGCCGCCTGTCATCACTCGTATCCCGTCATTTCCAGATACCCCCGACCGTCGTGCGAACCCGTGACCGAAATCGGCCCCTCCCAATATGGAAAGAGCGTGCCCATCCAGCTTTGCGCGTTCAGAGGCTCCGTGTCCACCGCGAGACCGAAGTCCGGCACCTCGATGCGCCAGCCGACCGGCAGCCGCCGCCCGGCGACCTCCGTCTCGGCCACGGGTGTCATCGCGATCTGATCCGGCGCGAGCGGCGTCGGCGTGCCGTCGGGCGCGATCCATGTCCCCGACAGGAACGGCGGCTCCGTCTCCGAGCGCAGGCGGAACAGCATCACCTTGGCGCCGTCCTCAAGATGCAGCGAGAACCAGTCCCAGCCGGACTGGTCCTCGGCGAGCGGCTGGCTCGACCATTCCCGGTCGAGCCACGCTCGGCCGGTCACCGCCACCCTGCGCCCCTCGACCTCGATCTCTCCGCTGACCGCATAGAACGGCTGGCTGTAGTAGTAGGAGGCCTGCCCCGCCTCCGACTTGACGCTGAACCCCGCCACGCCCTGGAGTACCGGCTCGTGGTCCGTGCGAACCTTGAGCCGATAGGCGAAGTCCTCGCCTCGTGCGGCGACCGTCAGCGCGCCGATGCCGTCGTCGGTGCCGGTCATCTCCCAATCGTCGATCCAGGCGCGGAAGGGCGCCGTCTCCACCCCCGCCTGACCGATGCCGCCGCGGGCGAAGGTCTCGGCCACGCGGTGCGCGTCAGCCGTGGTCAGCGCGGCATGGCCCATCCAGATCTGGCCGCTCGCCCAGCCCTCGGCCTCGGGCTCCGGGCGGCCCGCCTGGCGGAACAGCGTCCATTGCGCGCCGAAGTCCTCCCCGTCTTCGCCCTTCAGGTTCGCCGTCAGGTACCACCATTCGATGCGGAAGCCCGGATGCGCGCCGTGGTCGCGCGGGAACTCGAGGGCGGCCGGCGCCGTCACCGCGGCATAGCCGCCGGCGCCGGAGCCGAGCCCGGCATAGCCCTGCCCCTGGACCGCGGCCGGAAACAGGAGAAGGAAGATCAACCATCTAGCGCTCATTGCTGAACCCCTGCAGAAGCGTGAGCGGCGAGGCCCGGCGCAGCCGCCACGCCGGCCAGAGCGCTGCGAGGAAGGCCGTAGCGAGCGCCATCCCCAGCAGCGTCAGCCATTGGCCGGGAAAGAGGAAGATCGGCAGCTTCCAGCCGAAGGCCTGGACGTTGATCACCGCCGTCAGCACCCAGGCGACGGCGAGGCCGAGCGGCAGGGCTGCGAGCGCCGTCAGCGCCGCGAGCGCCAGCGCCTTGCCCATCTCGATCGCGGCGAGCCTGCGCCGCGTCACCCCCATCGCCCAGAGCGGCGCGAGCTGGACCAGGCGCAGGTTCGAGAGCGTGAGCAGGCTCGTGAGGAGTGCTATCCCCGCCACCGCGAGCGTCAGGGCGTTGAGCGCGACCGTGACGGTGAAGGTCCGCTCGAAGATGCGCTTCGACAGGTCCTTGAGCGCCCGCTGGTCCACCGCCTCCACCCCGGGGAAGGCCGCGCGCAGATCCGTGACCAGCGCCGCCGCTGCCTCCGGAGCCACGCGCAGCGCCAGGCGGCGGCGGTCCACCTCCGGCCAGCGGGCGGTGAGCGCGTCCACCGCGACCATCACCTGCCCCTCCGGGTTGCCGTAGTCGGAATAGATCGCCGCGACCTCGACCGGCCACGGCCCCTGCGGCGAGGGCAGCGTCACGGTCTCGCCGAGGGCGAGGTTCAGGCGCCGGGCGAGTTGCTCGGAGACGAGCGCTGCCTCGCCGGCGGCGACGCGGTCCCAGGCCTCGGGCAGGGTGGCGATGAGCGGCCAGTTGTCGCGATAGGTCGGGTCGTCGCGGAAGCCGTAGATCTCGACCGGCCAGTCGCGCAGGCGCCCTTCGACGTTCCAGATCGGCAGGCGCGCGCGCACCTCGGGCCGCGCGTCGAGCCAGAGGGCCACAGCCTGCGCGCCTTCGGCGTCCGCAGCGGTCAGATAGACCTCGGCGGCCAGCCGCTGGTCGAGCCAGCCGGTGAAGGTCCGCCGGAAGCTGTCGACCATCGTGCCGACGCCGACGTTGACCGCGAGCGCGAGCAGGAGCGCCATCAGCGCCAGCGACAGGCCCGAGAGCTGCTGCCGCCCGTCGGCCCACAGCCATTGCACCATCGGCCGGCGCGCGCCGCGGGCACCCAGGCTGAGCACGCCGGCCAGCACCGACGGCAAGAGCAGCGCCGCTGCGAGCAGGAGCCCGCCCATGACCGCGAAGCCCGCGACGAGCCCGTCGCCGAAGACGAGGGCCGCGAGCGCCCCTGCGCCGATGGCCGCGGCGAGCGCGCCCTGCAGGCGGAGCCCCCGGCGCTGCGCCTGGAGCCAGGCCTGCGGCTGGGCGGGTGCCAGCAGCGGCAGGGTCCAGGCGCGCCACAGGCTGCCGGCGGCGGCGAAGAGCGCGCCGCCGACGCTGATGGCTATCCCGGCCGCCCACCAGGCGGGCGCGAGGCTGAGGCTGCCCGGCACCCGCGCGCCGTAGAGGCCGCGGAGCGAGGCCGCGACGTCGGGCAGCAGCGAGGCGGCGATCGCATAGCCCGCGACGACGCCGGCGAGCCCGGCTACGAGCGCGAGCCCGACCAGCTCGCCCACCATCACTCCCGTCAGCATCCGCGCCGAGACCCCGCAGGCGCGGAGCGTGCGCAGCATCGGCTTGCGCTGCTCGAAGGCGAGGCCGATGGCGGAATAGACGATGAAGAGCCCGACGACGAAGCTGAGGAACCCGAAGGCGGTGAGGTTGAGATGGAAGCTGTCGGTCAGCCGGTCGAGATCGCCGGTCTCGCGCGGTGCCTCCACCCGCAGCCGCCCCGCCAGCGCCGCGGGCAGGGCGCGCGTCTCCCCCGGCGCCAGCAGGAGCCGCGAGAGCCGGCCCGGCGCGTCGAGCAGGCGCTCGGCCACGGCGATGTCCACGACCAGCGTGTCGGGCGGAAGGTCCGCGCTCTCGGCGAGCGGCGGCAGGTCTTGCGCCCCGCCCAGCCGCGCCACCGTCTCGGGTGCGGCCAGCGCGAGGTTGGGCGGCGTGAGGAACTGCGTCAGCCGCTCGGCGCCTTCGCCGATGTCGAGGCTGCCTGCGGCCGGCGGCAGCGTCACCGGATCGACGCCGAGCACCCTGACCGACCCGTCCGCCCTTCGCATATCGCCCTCGATCACCGGCGAGACCTTCCAGCCCGCGCGCCGGAGGGCCACGTAATCCTCGAGCGGAAACCGCTGTCCGTCCGCGGCCACGACCGTGCTCAGCACGTCGCCGCCGAGCACGGCCGCGGCGCGGTCGTAGCTGGCGCGGGCCTGGGCGTTGAGCGCCTGGACCCCGCTCCAGAGCGCGGTCGCGACCGCGAGGCCCACGAGCAGGGTGGCGAGTTCGACCGGATGCCGCCGCCAGTGCGCCAGCAGCGTGCGCAGCACCACGAGCGCCCTCATGCGACGCGGCCCGCCCGCAGGGTGACGCGGGCGTCGAGCATCGCCGCGAGCCGGGGGCTGTGGGTGACCATCAGGAGGCTCGCGCCGCTCGCGTCCACCAGCTCGAGCAGGAGCGCCATCACCGCCTCGCCCGTCGCCTCGTCGAGGTTGCCGGTGGGCTCGTCGGCGAGGATCAGCGCCGGGCGCCCCGCGAGCGCGCGGCCGATCGCCACCCGCTGCTGCTGGCCGCCGGAGAGCTGCTCGGGGAAGCGCGCCTGCACCTCGCCGAGCCCCAGCCGCTCGGTCAGCTCTTCCTGCCAGGCCGCGTCGTGGCGGCCGCCGATGCGCGCCTGGAAGCCGAGGTTGCCGGCGACGTCGAGGCTCGGGATCAGGTTGAACTGCTGGAAGATCAGGCCGATCGCCGTGCGCCGCAACGCCGCACGGGCGGCGTCGCCGAGCCCGGTCACGCAGCTCCCGCCCAGGCGGATCGTGCCCGCATCCACCGCGTCGAGCCCCGCGATCAGGTGCAGCAGCGTGCTCTTGCCGCTGCCCGACTCGCCGGTCAGCGCCAGCGTCCGCCCCGGCCCGAGCCCGAGCGAGACACAGCGCAGCACCTCGATCGGCCCCTGCGCGGTGGCGTAGGATTTCGAGACGGCATCGACGTCGAGCATGGCACCCCCGGCCTCATCGTGCCCCGCATCTAGCACGGGCGGACGGCTTTCCGAGGGCCGCCCGTCCCTTGCCCCGCGCCCCGGATCGGTGCTTATCATCGCGCCATGACCCAGCCCGAGCTTTCCCGCGACGCCATCCGCGCCCGCACCTATGCCCAGGAGGCGCCGCTGGTGCGCGATCTCGCCGCAGCGACGAGGCTCGATGCGGAGGCGCGCGCGCGGATCGCGGCGGAGGCCGCGCTTCTGGTGCGCGCGGTGCGCGAGAAATCCTCGCCGACGGTGATGGAGGCCTTCCTCGCCGAATACGGCCTCTCCACCGACGAGGGCGTGGGTCTCATGTGCCTCGCCGAGGCGCTGCTGCGCGTGCCCGACGCCGAGACGATCGACGCGCTGATCGCCGACAAGATCGAGCCGTCGAATTGGGGCGCGCATCTGGGCCGGTCCTCGTCGTCGCTCGTCAACGCCGCGACCTGGGGGCTGATGCTGACGGGCCGCGTGCTCGACGACGACCCCGGCCGCCCCGCGCAGGCCCTGCGCGGCATGGTCCGGCGCATGGGCGAGCCGGTGGTCCGCCGCGCGGTCGGCCAGGCGATGAAGCTGATGGGCCGCCAGTTCGTCCTCGGCGAGACCATCGGTGCCGCGATGGAGCGCGCCGCGGGGATGGAGGCCAGGGGCTACACCTACAGCTACGACATGCTGGGCGAGGCCGCGCGCACCGACGCCGACGCCGAGCGTTATGCGACGGCCTATGCCGATGCCATTGACGCGATCGGACAGCGTGCGACCGGCGACATTCGCACCAGCCCCGGCATCTCGGTCAAGCTCTCGGCCCTGCACCCGCGCTACGAGTGGACGCACCGCACCGAGGTGATGCGCGTGCTGGTGCCGCGCGCCCGCGACCTCGCCCGCCGGGCCGCAGCCGCGGGCATCGGCTTCAACATCGACGCGGAGGAGGCGGAGCGGCTCGACCTGTCGCTCGACGTGATCGAAGCGCTGCTGCCGGACCCCGAGCTCGAAGGCTGGGACGGGTTCGGCGTCGTGGTGCAGGCCTTCGGCCAGCGGGCCGGGCCGGTGATCGATTGGCTCCACGCGCTCGCCCAAGCCCACGACCGCCGGATCATGGTGCGGCTGGTCAAGGGCGCCTACTGGGACGCGGAGATCAAGGCGGCGCAGGAGCGCGGCCTGCCGGGCTTCCCGGTCTTCACCCGCAAGCCCGCCACCGACGTCAGCTACATCGCCAACGCGCGAAAGCTGCTCGACCTGCGCGACCGGATCTATCCGCAATTCGCCACGCACAACGCCCACACCGTCGCCGCGGTCCTCGGCATGGCGGGCGGGGACAAGGGCGGCTTCGAGTTCCAGCGCCTGCACGGGATGGGCGAGGCGCTGCACGAGATCGTGCGCGCGCGCCAGGGCACGCGCTGCCGCATCTATGCCCCCGTGGGCGCGCACCGCGACCTGCTCGCCTATCTGGTGCGCCGGCTGCTCGAGAACGGCGCGAATTCCTCCTTCGTGAACCAGATCGTTGACAAGGCGCTCTCCCCCGAGGCCATCGCCGCCGATCCGCTGGCCGAGATCGAGGCGCTGGAGTCCGTCGCCAATCCCGGCATCCGCCCGCCGTCGCATCTGTTTGCGCCGCGGCAGAACGCGGCCGGGTGGAACGTCAACGAACCCGCCTCGATCCTGCCGCTGATCGCGGCGCGCGAGGAATGGCGCACCCACCGCTGGCGGGCGGCGCCGATGCTCGCGGGCGCGGCGCGCGGCACCGAGACGTGCGAGGTCTTGAACCCGGCGCGCCCGGAGGACGTCGTGGGCGAGGTCTGCGAGGCTATGCCGGAAGACGTCGCCGCGGCGCTCGCGGCCGCCCCCGGCGGCTTCGAGGACTGGTCGGCGCGCAGCGGCGAGGCCCGCGCCGATGTGCTGCGCCGCGCGGCGGATCTCTTCGAGCAGAACGCCGCCGAGCTGACCGCGCTCGCCACGCGCGAGGCGGGCAAGACGCTGCTCGACGCCGTGGGCGAGCTGCGCGAGGCGGTGGACTTCCTGCGCTACTACGCCGCCGGTGCCGGGGAGCTGCCGGGCGAGGCGCGCTCCGGTTCGGCCGTCCCGCCCGGCGGCAACGCCGGGCAGCGCCCGACCCGCCCCCCCGGGGCGGGCGCTTCTCGCCCACCCCGCGGGCCGGACGCTGCCCTCCACTCTACGCCCGGCGTTAACCAAACCTCCGAAGTCCTCCTGGGCACAGCCCGCGGCGTGTTCGTCTGCATCTCGCCGTGGAACTTCCCGCTCGCGATCTTCACCGGCCAGATCGCCGCCTGCCTCGCCGCCGGCAACGCGGTGATCGCCAAGCCCGCCGAGCAGACGCCGCTGATCGCCGCGCGCGCGGTCGCGCTGCTGCACGCGGCCGGCGTTCCCCCCGCCGCACTCCAGCTCCTGCCGGGTGACGGTCCGACCGTGGGTGCGCCGCTCACCGCCGCACCCGGCATCGCCGGCGTCTGCTTCACCGGCTCCACCGAGGTCGCGCAGCGCATCCACCGGGCGCTCGCCGAACACGCCGCACCCGAGGCGGTGCTGATCGCCGAGACCGGCGGGCTCAACGCGATGATCGTCGATTCGACCGCGCTGACTGAGCAGGTGGTGCGCGACATCCTCGCCTCGGCCTTCCAGTCCGCCGGGCAGCGGTGCTCGGCGCTGCGCATCCTCTACGTGCAGGAGGAGGCGCGGGGTCGGGTGCTCGAAATGCTGCGCGGCGCCATGGCCGCGCTCGCGATCGGCGATCCCTGGGACACCGCGACCGATGTCGGTCCGGTGATCGACGCCGAGGCGCAGGAGGGCATCGGCACCTATCTCGCCGAGCAGGCAGCGCGGGGCGCGGTGCTCGAGCGGCTCGCGGTGCCGGGCGAGGGGCGGTTCGTTGCGCCCGCCATCGTGGGCGTCGAGGGGATCGGCGCGGTCGAGCGCGAGGTCTTCGGCCCGGTGCTGCACGTGGCGGGCTTCCGCGCGTCCGAGCTCGACCGGGTGGTCGATGCGATCAACGCCCGCGGCTATGGGCTCACCTGCGGATTGCACAGCCGCATCGACGACCGGGTGGAGCAGGTGACGGCGCGGCTCCGGGTCGGCAACGCCTATGTCAACCGCAACCAGATTGGCGCCATCGTCGGCTCCCAGCCCTTCGGCGGCGAGGCGTTGTCGGGGACGGGGCCGAAGGCCGGCGGGCCGTTCTATCTCCGCCGTCTGCGGCGCGAGGCGGAGCCGGTGACCGGGCCGCCGCCCGACGAGCCGCTCGCGGGACGGCGCGTCGCGGAGGCCTTCGCGCGGCTCGACGCGCGCGACTGGGCTGGTCGGGGGGACCGGGTGGCGGTGCTGCGCGGGCTCGTGGGCGGCGAGGCTGCGATGGCGCTCGACGCCGTGGCGGCGCTGGGCACGTTCCCCCGCGACCTGCCGGGGCCGACCGGCGAGAGCAACCGGCTGTCGCTGCATCCGCGCGGGCGGGGGCTCGCGCTCGGGACCGGCGCCGAGGCGATGCTCCTCCAGGCGGTGCAGGCGCTGGCGATGGGCAACGCGGTGCTGGCCGTGGCCGAAGGCGCGCGCGCCGCACTCGCGCCGCTGATCGCGGCGGGCCTGCCGGTGACGGCGCTCGACGGCGCGGTCGACCCGGACGGGTTGCGCGACCTGCCCGGCCTCGGGTTCGTCGCGGCGCGGGGGCCGGAGGCGTGGCTCAGGGCGCTGCGCCGGGCTCTGGCCGTGCGCGAAGGGCCGATCGTGGCGCTCGAATGCGCGCGGATCGCCCCAGAGCGCTTCGCGCTCGAGCGGCACCTGTGCATCG
>JBBQRM010000125.1:0-7955 GCA_038214855.1 Rhodobacterales bacterium
ATCCAGCGCCAGATCGGCCTGCACACCAGCCAGATCGCGCAGCTCCAGAACCAGAAAAAGGCGACCGACGCCCGGCGCGCGGAGCTCGAGACCTCGATTCGCGATACGCCCCAGGTCGAGATGGAGCTCAACGCCCTCAACCGGCGCATCGTCGAACTTCAGGACCAGCACAGCGTGATCACCCGTCGGCGCGCCGAGGCCAGGACCGGCGAGCAGCTCGAGACCAACCAGCAGTCCGAGCGCTTCCAGGTGATCGAGCATGCGCTGGTGCCGGACGATCCGGTCGCGCCCGACCGGAAGAAGGTCGTGGCGCTCGGCAGCGGGGCGAGCATAGCGGTCGCCTTCGGACTCGTCTTCCTGCTGGAGATGCTGAACCCGGCGCTGCGCACCAGCGCACAGATGGAGCGCCAGCTCGGCATCCGTCCGGTGGTATCGATCCCCTATGTCCCGACGCCGGCGGAGCGCCGACGCCGGTGGCTGCCCTGGCTCCTCGGTCTCGTCGTGATCGCGGGCGTCCTGTACGGCGCGGTCGAACTGGTGGACCGCTACGTCATACCGCTCGAGGCCATCGGCGAGACCATTGGCGAGGGGCTGGAGGACTTCTTCGACGCGGTCGGGAAACGGTCCTGAGCCGGGGCGCCTCCCGGGTTCCTCCGGGGAGCGATCGCGATTGTCAGGCCTTGCTCCAGAACACCGTCAGGGCGAGGCTTGGCAGCGCGGCCGCGCACCAGAGATAGCGCCCCGCCAGCCGACGCGGATTGGACAGCATCCGCCACAGCCATTCCAGCGCGATCCGGCGCATCCAGAGCGGGGCGCGATGCTGGCTGGCGGCGACGAAATCGAGCCCCGCACCGATCGAAGCAAAACCCATCTCGGGCAGCGCCTCGCGGCAGCGGGCAGCGAACATCTCCTGGCGCGGCGCGCCGAGGGCGAGGAAGACGAGCCTGGCCCCGGAGCGCCTGAGCGCCTCGATCATCTCCCCGGCTTCCGCGCCCTCGGCATCGAACCCCTGGCCGGGAGCGAGGCAGGCGACGATCTCCAGCCCCGGGTTGCGGTCCCTGAGCGCGGTCGCGGCACGAGCGAGTGTCTCGCTGGTCGCGCCGAGGAGCGCCACCGGCACCTGTTCCCGGGCGGCGAGGCTCGCGAGCGGCTCGACGAGATCGGAGCCGGTGACCAGCGAGACCGGGGTCCCGGCGAGATGGGAGAGCCAGACGATGGGATTGCCGTCGGCGACCACGAGATCCTGGCGCTGATACGCGCGCCGGAAGGCCGCCGAGGCCCGCAGCTTGACGAGATGATCGAGATTGAGGGTGGCGATGGCGAATCCCGTGCCCCGGCGGAGCCTGTCGCGAACCTCCTCGAGGAGGACGGCTCTATTGGGTCCGTTCACGAAGACATCGATGTCTTGAACACGCAAACTGAATAGCATCAGTCAGCCCACCCTGTCCCTATGGCCAGCCCGCACAACCAGAACTAGAAATCGTCGCTCGAATTCTACTCGGAATACGTATGAATTCTGACGGTGCTCGCCCACTTGTTTCCCCTCTTAAGGGTTTAATGATTCTTTGGGTTTTTGTCATGCAAAATTCTTTGCTACACTGAAATTTCTAGTGCGCTGACTCGGCATGGTCCGAGCGGCTTGTTCGGAGCAACTCGAGGTAGAATGAGCAGGATCGGCGCTGCCTGCGCCCGGGTGTCGAGGGGGTCTCCGCCCCGGCCGGATCGCCTGTCTCGCCTCGATGTCGCGCAGGAGCCCGGGCGGCCCGCCTCCGGTCGGACCGGGCCGCGTCGCGGGCGGGCGCGGGGGTGGCGGGCGGATCGTTCCCGGCGTCCCGGTCCTTTCGCGCGCGACCATTGTCTGTTGCCGCCGCAGCGACCCCCGGCGTCTTGGCCGCCCGGGGCCGTCGGAGCGGGCGGAGTGTTTGCCGGAACGATCCGGCGAGGCCCCGGCGCCTCGGGATTACTGTAAGAGGACTGAGAAATGGAGCGCATCCAGACGGCCATCCAGAGAGCCAAGGAACAGCGGGACGCGACCGACGCGCCGCCGGAGCGTCAGGCTGCGGTCCCGCGCATCGCGGTCATGAACGCGCATCGGGAGACGGGGGCTCCCGAGGCCGCCGGTGCCGCGCCGGCAGCGGCGGCACCCGTCGATCCCGACGCGATCTGGGGCCGGATAGAGAGCGTCTCGCTCGACCCGCGCCATCTCGCCCGCCGCCGGGTGATCGGCGGCGACCGACACGACCCGGCCCATGTGGCGTTCGACGTGCTGCGCACCCGGCTGCTGCAGGCGCTCAAGGCGCGCGGCTGGAGCCGGGTCGCCGTCACCTCGCCTTCTCAAGGCTGCGGCAAGACCTTCGTGGCCGCCAATCTCGCGCTCAGCCTGTCGCGTCAGGCGAGTTGCCGAACGGTGCTGATGGACATGGATCTGCGCCTTCCGAGACTCGCGGCCGTACTCGGGATCGAGGACCCGGGGTCGATGCACGGCTTTCTGACCGGCGCCGCGCCGGCGGAGCGGTATCTGCGGCGGATCCGGCCCAATCTCGCGGCCGGCCTCAACGCGCACCCGGTCTCGGACGCGGCCGAGGTCATGCAGGAACCCCGCACGGCGGCGGTGCTCGAGGCTATGCAGATCGCGCTCCGCCCCGACGTGGTGCTGTACGACCTGCCGCCGGCGCTCGCCTACGACGACGTGATCGCCTTCATGCCGCAGGTCGATGGCGTGCTGCTGGTGGCGGGCGGCGGCATCACCCAGGCCGCCGACATCCGGAAATGCGAGCGGCTGTTCGCCGACCAGGTCCCGCTGCTCGGCGTGATCCTCAACCGGGCCGAGGATGCCAGGACCAGGCCCTACGGTGCTTAGGACGCCTGTTTTGCAAACCCTCCGGCCCCCGATCGCGAGGGACACGTATCGATAGGGCGGATCGCGCTCACCCCCGCCCCATCGCCGCGAGCGCCGCGACGGCGTCCCACTGGAGCCAGAGCGCCAGCGCCCCGAAGCCGAGGCCGGTCAGGCCATAGACCAGGTCGTGGAGGGGATCCCAAGCCCCGTATCGCCGCGCCAGCCAGACCACCAGCGGATACACGAGGACCAGAGCCAGCCCCTGGCCCGCGAGGGCGCCGATCAGGCCGGCGGTTTCGGCACCGATCAGCAGAAACGCCGTCTGCACAACCCCCCTGACCGCCAGCAGCAGGGAAAAGCGTCGCGAATCGCCGGCCGCGAGCGCCGCCTGATCGTAGGTCATCCCGATCACCAGCGGGATCTGGGTCACGCCTGCGACGACCAGGATCGCGCCTGCCGCGATGTAGCGGGGGTCGTAGAGGACCTCCACGAGGATCCGGCCGAAGAAGGCGAAGCCGAGCAGAATGGTCAGCAGGAACCCGGTCAGCAGCAGCCGCAGCAGCCGGATCTTGCGGAAGTTCTCCGGCGCCTCCGCGGGAGGCCTTTCCCGGTAGAGCGGGATCAGGATCCGCCAGGCGACGGCATTGCCGAGATAGACCGGGAAGCTCGCGAGGAAGTAGCCGACATTGTAGATCCCCAGCAATTCGAGCGAAAGATACTTGCCCAGCACCAGTCGGTCGCCCTGAGCGATGAGAAAGCCGCAGGCGGTGCTCAGAAAGATCCACTTGCCGAAATGAACGAGCTCCCGCGCGGCGCTGCGCTCCCAGAGGAAGCGATTGCTCTTGCCCGGCAGCATCAGATGCGCAAGCAGAAGCCGGCTGATCGTGCCGATGATCACCCCCAGGACCAGCGCCCAGATCGAGCCTGTCGCCCAGGCCAGAAGGACGGTGGCCGCGATGCCGGCGATCTGGCTCACGAGATCCAGCTGGATGACGCGCCCCAAGGCCAGGTGGCGGTTGGCGGTCTCGAGCTTCGTCGGGTTGAACCCGCCGATCAGCAGCGATACCCCGGCCACCGGCAGGAGCTGGGCCAGCATCGGCTCGCCGTAAAAGCTCGCCACCGGCCAGGCCAGCGCCCAGGTTCCGAGCCACAGGCCGACGCTGCGGACCACCTGGATCGTCCAGGCGGTGTTCAGAAAGTCGGGCTCGTCACCGCGCCTGTTCTGCATGATGGCCGGTCCGATGCCGATGTCGGAGAACTGCGCGAGCCCCACCATGAAGACGGTGACCAGCGCCATCATGCCGAAGGCCTCCGGGAACAGGAGGCGGGTCAGGATCAGGTTGGAGGCGAGCCGGATCGCCTGCGAGGTGCCATAGCCGAAGATCGCCCAGGCCGAGCTTCGGGCCACCCGGGCGAACAGCCCCTCTCCGCGCAGGATTTCCGAAAGCCTCACCAAGACGGACCCCCTGAACGGAACGGAAAAAAGGCGCGGAGACCGCTTTCCGCCGCGCGGGCACGCTAGGAAGTGGCGGAAGATCCGTCAATCCACGGCGCGGTGAGCGCCTTGCGCCCACTTCACCCGGCAAAGGCGGTCGTCTAGATGTCGGGGCTACGCCGCAGGCGGGGGGTCCATGAAAGTCGCCTATCTCGTCAATTCTTACCCTGCGGCGTCGCACAGCTTCATCCGCCGCGAAATCCACGCGCTCGAGCGGCTCGGCTTCGAGATCCACCGCTTCGCGATGCGCAGCGACCGCAGCGCCCTCGTCGATCCCGCGGACGTCGCCGAACATGCGCGCACCGAACACGTGCTCGCCCTCGGCGGCGGCAGGCTCCTGGGCGCGGCGCTCGATCGGCTGGTCCGGGCCCCGCGCCGGAGCCTCGCAGGCCTCCGGCTGGCGGTGGCGGCCGGATGGCGCTCCAACCGCGGGCTCGCGCGCCACCTCGTCTATCTCGTCGAGGCCTGCCACATCGCCCGGCGCTGCCGCGCCCTCGGGATCGAGCATCTGCACGCGCATTTCGGCACCAACTCGGCCATTGTCGCGATGCTCGCACAGACCCTCGGCGGGCCACCCTACAGCTTCACGGTCCATGGCCCCGAAGAATTCGACGCCCCGGTCGCCCTCGGCCTCGGCAGGAAGATGCACCATGCCGCCTTCACGGTCGCGATCAGCGCGTTCGGCCGCAGCCAGCTCTGCCGCTGGGCGGACTACGGCGACTGGGGGCGGATCCAGGTCGTCCATTGCGGCATCGAGCCCGGCCGCTTCGCGGAGCCCGCGCCGCTGCCCCCGGCGGGCCCGCGCCTGGTCGCGATCGGCCGGCTGGCCGAGCAGAAGGGCCACCTCCTGCTCGTCGAGGCGCTGGCGCGGGCGCGCGAGACGCATCCCGGGCTGCATCTGACCCTCGTCGGCGACGGGCAGATGCGCCCCGAGATCGAGGCGGCGATCCGGGCGCACGGGGTGGAGGGCCATGTGGCGATCACCGGCTGGGTGGACGAGGCGCGGGTCCGGGCGGAGCTCGCGGGCGCACATGCCCTGGTGCTGCCGAGCTTCGCCGAGGGCCTGCCGATGGTGGTGATGGAGGCGATGGCGGCCGGCCGGCCGGTGATCGCGACCTATATCGCCGGGATCCCCGAGCTCGTCCGGGACGGCGAGACCGGCTGGCTGGTTCCGGCGGGCGACATGGCGGCCCTTGCCGAGGCGATGCGCGCGCTGGCGGAGACCCGGGGGGAACGGCTCGAGGCCATGGGGAGGGCGGGACGGGCCCGCGTGCTCGTTCGCCACGATGTCGATCGCGAAGCGGCCCGGCTCGCTTCCCTCTTCGCGGCCGGACCCGAGGCCCGGTGAGCCTCCGCGCCGCTCCACCGCCGCGGGTCGAAAATCCTTTCCATGTGGTTAATGGATAGGAATATATCTCTCTAAATCAGATACTTGCCGGTTTGCTCAACCTTGAGCAGCCTTTCGATCCCGTCAGTTGAACGCACCCGGGGGACGATCGTCCCACCAGGCCGCCGTCTCCTGGTTGAACCTGTAGAGCGCATCCCAGCGCGGATTGTCGTCGTCGAGATGGCGCAGCGCCCCCCAGCTTCCCCACTTGCTGGGCCCGCCGACATCGACGAAGGCGGTGAACAGCGTGCCGCCGAGCCTCTTCCAGCCGTAGAGCAGGGTCTCGTAGAGCCCGGCCATCTCGGGCGTGTAGTTGAGATGGGTGAAGAACGCGGTCAGCTCGTCGTCGTCCTCCCAGCCGCCGTTGCCGACGACATGGGTGCCGCCCTCGTACATGACCAGGTCGAGCCCGCGCGCCTCGGCGACCGCCGCCTGATAGGGAAGGGTCTCGTGGAGAAGCTGCGCGAGCGAGCCGCCGCGGATGTCCGCCGCGGCGAGCGCCGTCGCCGCATCGAAGGCATGCGCCTCCACATAGGCGCTGCGCGCCGGGCCGGTCAGCCCCTCGGCCTCGGCCTCGGCGGCCGCCCGGCTCCGGGCGATCCACTGCTTGACGAGCGGCGCCTTGGCCTCGGTGCCGAGGTCCAGCCCGAAATAGCCGGTCACGCCATAGGCGTCGAAATACGTCGACGGCGCACGGTTCGCGACCGGATCTTCGGCAACCCAGAGCGGCGCATCGAGCAGGCCCGCCTCGAGACCCAGCCAGCCGGTCTGGGTGGAGATCACCTTGACCAGCCGGTCCGCGGCCTCGGTGCCGAAGGCTGCATCCCATATCTGCGCCATCCGGGTGGCGCGCATGCCGGCGAACTGCAGCCAGGCATCGGGCGGCGCGTCCTCGCCCCAGCGCTCGCGCGCCCGCTCGAGCGCCCAATGAGTCTGATCGAACTGGAAATTCCAGATCTCGTTGGAATACTCGACATAGACCTTCAGCCGCGGGTCGAGGTTGTCCCGGACGTAGTCCGCGAAGCGCCGGATGTAGTCGTCCGTGGCGCGATGCGGCATGGTGAACCACGGATCGGCCCCGATCTCGTTCGAGAGCGCGACCATGATCTCCACCGGCGCGCCATTGCGGGCATAGATGTAATCCGTCACCCGCGGGCGCTCGTCCCAGGAGGAGATGGCCGAGCCGTTCGTGTCCATCCAGTCCATGAACCGGACGGCGCGCAGGGTGTCGATGCGCGCGATCCAGTCTGGGTTGAACAGCGCGCCGGCCGCATGGCGCGCGACGTTCTCCAGCTTGACGATCTCGATGTTGCGCAGGTGGTTCCCGGTGCCGTTCGGATCGGTGCGCGAGATCCGGATGCCGACATAGCCGGGGCCGGGGGTGTAGTCGAACTCGATCGATCCCTTGCCCCGCACGATGTTTCTCGCCCGTCCCGTGAGCGTGAATGCGCCCTCGCCCTCGTAGGTGAGCCGATAGCGGCCGGCCACCGACGCGAAGTCCGCGGGCAGATCCGTCAGAAAGACCGTCTCGACGCTGTCGAGCTCAGGCGGGATACGCGACGGCCACCCGTTCGCGTCCAGATACCCGCCGGCCGCCAGGTCGTCGTGGCTCCAGCCGCCCCACTCGTCTTTCGAAAGATGGCCCGTCCAGGCGCGCCCCGATTTCATCACATCGAGAAAAGGCTGCTGCGTCGACCAGTCCGTGATCCCCTCGAGCCCCACGGCGAGCGGGGGATCGGCGGGATTTCGGGCGCTCTGCGCGTAAGGCACAGGCGGTGCGCCGCCGGTCTCTGGCGGCTCGACAGTGACCCTGAGAGTTGCGGTCCCGGTGCCACCCCTGTCGTCCGCGATCGTGTAGACGAGCTCGTCGATGCCGACGAAATCGGCGTCGGGCACATAGTGGATCCGGCCCGCCTCGATCGCCACGGTGCCATGGCGGGCGGTCCCGACGCCGGCAAGGCTCAAAGGGCCGCCCTCCGGATCGCTGTCGTTGGCGAGTATGTCGAGCAGGATGGCCTGGCCCTCGATCGTGAAAGCCGCCTCGTCGATTGCCTCGGGCGGGGCATTGACGGGCGCGCCGGCCTCCGGTGAAACGCCGGCGACGGTCCTGCGCTCGCCGCCGGTGTCGGGACCCTCCCATTCCAGGGCGAGCCCCTGCTCGCCCGAGCCCTCGAAGTAGAGCACCTCGAGCGCATGGGTGCCGGCCTCGAGCTCGAGCGTGGCGCTCTGGCCGA
>JBBQRM010000126.1:0-7933 GCA_038214855.1 Rhodobacterales bacterium
GGATGGTGCTCGAGAGCAGCGAACGCTCGAACATCGGCCTTATCCGCGAGCATCTGCTGCGGGGCCCGGCCGAGGCGGCGCATCTGGTGCATTACCACGCCGCGGGCACCGGCTTCGAGCTGGTGCTCGACACGATCCGTGGCCGCATTGAGCGCGTGCTGCCGATCGATGTCGCGGTACTGGGCATGGGCGCGGACATGCACACCGCCTCGCTCTTCCCCGGTGCCGAGGGCCTCGCCGAGGCGCTGTCCGAGGACGCGCCGGTCCTGGTCCAGATCGACCCGCCTGGCCAGCCGGAGAGCCGCCTCACCTTGAGCGCTGCGGTGCTGCGGGGGGCGGGCGTGTTGCATCTGCTGATCGTCGGGGCCGACAAGGCCGCAGCCCTCGACCGGGCGCTCGAGGACGGCCCCGTCGCGGATGCCCCGGTGCGCGCGATCCTGACCGCGCCGGCGCCCGTCACCGTCCACTACGCCGACTGACCCCGGGAGGAGCCCATGCCGCTCAACGATACCGTCGCCCGCGTCACCGAGCGCATCGCCCGGCGCTCCAGACCCACCCGCACCCGCTATCTCGATCGCATGACCCGCGCGCGCGACGCCGGCCCGCACCGCGCGCACCTGACCTGCGGCAACCAGGCCCACGCCTATGCCGCGATGACCGCGGCCGACAAGGCGGCGCTGGTCGCGTCGAGCGCCGGCAATCTCGGCATCGTCACCGCCTACAACGACATGCTCTCGGCGCACCAGCCGTTCGAGACCTACCCCGCGCTGATCCGCCGCGCCGCGCGCGAGGCCGGCGGCACCGCCCAGGTCGCGGGCGGGGTGCCGGCGATGTGCGATGGCGTGACGCAAGGCCAGGCCGGGATGGAGCTGAGCCTGTTCTCGCGCGACGTGATCGCCATGGCCGCGGGCATCGCCCTCAGCCACGACGTCTTCGACGCCACGGTCTACCTCGGCGTCTGCGACAAGATCGTGCCGGGCCTCGTGATCGCCGCGGCCACGTTCGGTCACCTGCCCGCGGTGTTCCTGCCCGCGGGCCCGATGACCTCCGGCATCCCCAACGACCAGAAGGCCAAGGTGCGCCAGCAGTTCGCCGAGGGCCTGGTCGGCCGCGACGCACTGATGGCGGCCGAATTGGCCTCCTACCACGGCCCCGGCACCTGCACCTTCTACGGAACCGCCAACACCAACCAGATGCTGATGGAGTTCATGGGCCTGCACCTGCCCGGTGCCAGCTTCGTCAACCCCGGCACCCCCTTGCGCGAGGCGCTGACCATCGAGGGCGCCAAGCGCGCGCTCGCCATCACCGCGCTCGGCAACGACTACACCCCCGCCTGTGATGTCCTCGACGAGCGCGCCTTCGTCAACGGTATCGTCGGGCTGAACGCCACCGGCGGCTCCACCAATCTGCTCATCCACCTGATTGCGATGGCGCGTGCCGCCGGCATCGTGCTCGACTGGGAGGATTTCGCGCATCTCAGCGACGCGACGCCGCTGATGGCGCGGGTCTATCCCAACGGTCTGGCGGACGTGAACCACTTCCATGCCGCGGGCGGCCTGGGCTACATGATCGGCGAGTTGCTCGACGCGGGGCTCCTGCACCCCGACACCCGCACCGTCGCCGGCGACGGGCTCGCGCGCTACACACGGGAGCCGAAGCTCAGCGACGGCACGCTCATCTGGACCGACGGCGCGAAGGCCACGCTCAACGACCGCATCCTGCGCCCCGCCGCCGACCCGTTCGCCCCCACCGGCGGCACCCGCCGGCTCGCCGGCAACCTCGGCACCGGGGTGATGAAGATCTCCGCCGTGGCCCCCGAGCGCCACGTGATCGAGGCGCCGGCCCGCGTCTTCCACGACCAGGACGCGGTGAAGCAGGCCTTTCGGGAGGGCAGCTTCACCACCGATACCGTCGTCGTCGTCCGCTTCCAGGGCCCCAAGGCCAACGGCATGCCCGAGCTGCACAGCCTCACGCCGGTGCTCGCGGTGCTGCAGGACAAGGGGCTGCGCGTCGCCCTCGTCACCGACGGCCGCATGTCGGGCGCCTCCGGCAAGGTGCCCTCCGCGATCCACGTGAGCCCCGAGGCGCTCGACGGCGGACCGCTCGCCCGCCTCCAGGACGGCGATCTGGTGCGCGTCGATGCCGTCGCCGGCACGCTCGACGTCCTGACCCCGGGCGCCCTCGACCGACCCGTTGCGGTGCCCGACCTCGGCGCGAACGAGACCGGCGTCGGGCGCGAGCTCTTCGCCGCCTTCCGCCGCCACGTCGGCGCCGCCGAGGCCGGCGCCTCGCCGCTGTTCTGAGCGCGGCTGCATGGAGTTCATCGACACGCTCCCCGCGCTCGAGGCGCTCTACGGCACCCCCGTCGCCGCGGCGACCGTCAAGGTCGCACCGCGGCTGACCCCCGAGTACCGCGCCTGGATCGAGGCCGCTCCCTTCTGCGCGCTCGCCACCGTCGGCCCGGAGGGCATCGACGCCTCGCCGCGCGGCGACCGCGGCGCGGTCGCGACCGTCCTCGACGACCGCACGCTCGCGATCCCCGACCGCCGCGGCAACGACCGGATCGACAGCTTGCGCAACATCGTGCGCGACCCGCGCGTCGCCGCGATGTTCCTGATCCCCGGCAGCGGCACGGTGATCCGCGTGAACGGCACCGCCCGGCTGACCGCGGACGAAGGCCTCTGCACGCGCCTGGCCACCGACGGCAAGGCGCCGCGTTCTGTGATCCTGATCGCGGTGGCCGAGGTCTATTTCCAGTGCGCCCGCGCGGTCATGCGCGCGGGTCTGTGGGATGCGCCGACCCCCGATCTTGCGAAGCTGCCGAGCATGGGGCGCATCCTCGCCGCGATGTCGGAGGGCGCCGTGGGCGGCCCCGACTACGACGCCGCCTGGCCCGAGCGGGCCGCGCGGAACCTCTGGTAGACGAAAGGACGACCATGACCCCCCGCGACGCCTCCGCCTACGCCCGCGAGCTCTGTGCGCTGGCGCCCGTGATCCCGGTGCTGGTGATCGACGATGTCGCCCATGCCGTCCCGCTGGCCGAGGCGCTGGTCGCAGGCGGCCTGCCGGTTCTCGAGGTGACCTTGCGCACGCCCGCCGCCCTCGAGGCGATCCGCGCTATGGCCGGCGTCGCCGGCGGCACCGTCGGCGCCGGCACGCTGATCACCCCCGAGGACGTCGCGGCGGCCAAGGAGGCGGGCGCGCACTTCGGCGTCTCGCCCGGGGTGACGCCGGCGCTGGCCCAGGCCTGCGCGGTCCACGACCTGCCGCTCATCGGCGGTGTCGCGACGGTGAGCGAGGCGATGGCGATGCTGTCGGGCGGCTACGATATGCTGAAGTTCTTCCCCGCCGAGGCGAACGGCGGCGCCGCGGCGCTCAAGGCCTTCGCCGGACCCCTGCCGCAGATAAGCTTCTGCCCCACCGGTGGCGTGACGCCCGAGAATGCGCCTGCCTATCTGGCGCTGCCGAACGTCGCCTGCGTCGGCGGCTCCTGGGTGGCGGACGCCAGCCGGATGCGCGCCGGCGACTGGGCGGGCATCACCGAGCTCGCCCGCACCGCAGCCAGGCTGAGAGGCTGAGCGATGAGCGACGACATCTGGGCCGAACTCGAGAGCGCCGGCGCGCAGGCCCGCCGCATCGCCGATCTCTTCGCGCAGGATGCGCACCGCTTCGGGGCCTTCTCCGCCCGGCTCGGCGACATGCTGCTCGACTATTCCAAGACCAGCCTCGACGCGCGGGCGCTGGCGCTCCTGATCCGCCTCGCCGAGGCGCGCGGCGTCCCGTCCCGGCGCGACGCGATGCTCGCGGGCGAGCCGATCAACGCGACCGAAGCCCGCTCGGTCCTCCACACCGCGCTGCGCAACCGCGGTGGGCCGGTCTATGTCGGCGGCCGCGACGTCATGCCCGACGTCGCGGAGGTCCTTGACCGCATGGGCGCCTTCGCCCGCGGCATCCGCGACGGCGCCATCGCGGCGGCGGACGGCGCGCCCTTCACCGACGTGGTCAACATCGGGATCGGCGGCAGCGACCTCGGCCCGGCGATGGCGACGCTGGCGCTCGCGCCCTTCCACGACGGGCCGCGGCTGCACTACGTGTCCAACATCGACGGCGCGCATATCCACGACACGCTGGCGCGCCTCGATCCCGCGCGCACGCTGGTGATCGTCGCCTCCAAGACGTTCACCACCGTCGAGACGATGACCAACGCCCGCACCGCACGGGCCTGGCTCGGCGAGGCGCGCGCGGGGCAGTTCGCCGCCGTCTCGACCGCGCTCGTCAAGACCGCGGCCTTCGGCATCGACCCGGATCGCGTCTTCGGCTTCTGGGACTGGGTCGGCGGCCGCTATTCGGTCTGGGGCGCGGTCGGCCTGCCGCTGATGATCGCGATCGGCCCCGAGCGCTTCGTGGAGTTCCTCGCCGGCGCCCACGAGATGGACCGGCATTTCGCGCAGGCCCCGCTCGAGCGGAACCTGCCGGTGCTGCTCGCGCTCGTCGGCATCTGGCACCGCAACGTCTGCGGCTACCCCACCCGCGCCGTGCTGCCCTACGACCAGCGGCTGGCGCGGCTGCCTGCCTATCTCCAGCAGCTCGACATGGAGAGCAACGGCAAGTCCGTCCGCCTCGACGGCAGCCGCGTCGAGCATGCCACCGGCCCGGTCGTCTGGGGCGAGCCGGGGACGAACGGTCAGCACGCCTTCTACCAGCTCATACACCAGGGCACCGACGTGATCCCCTGCGAGTTCCTCGTCGCCGCGAACGGCTTCGAGCCCGACCTCGTCCATCAGCACGACCTGCTGCTCGCCAACTGCCTGGCCCAGTCCGAGGCGCTGATGCTCGGCCGCGACATCGACGCCGCGCGCGCCGGCAACCCGCCCGAGCTCGCGCCGCACAAGGTCTTCCCCGGCAACCGTCCCTCCACCACGCTCGTCTACGCCCGGCTCGATCCCGGCACGCTGGGCCGGATCGTCGCCCTCTACGAGCACCGCGTCTTCGTCGAGGGCACGATCTGGGGGATCAACAGCTTCGATCAATGGGGCGTCGAGCTCGGCAAGGAACTCGCGACCGCCCTCCTGCCGCTCGTCGAGGGCGAGCCGGGCGCCGAGGCCAAGGACGGCTCCACCGCCGGGCTTCTGGCGCGCCTCGCCGAGCTGCGGCGCTGAGTCAGGCGCCGCGCTCGACCACCACCGTGCAGCGCGCGTGCCGCACCACCCGGGACGCGGTCGAGCCGAGCAGGAAGTCCGAGGCGTCGGGCCGGTGCGAGGCGAGCACGATGGCGTCGGCACCGAGCGCCTCGGCCTCGGCGAGGATCACCCGGCTCGCCGTCCCGTGGACGACGATCACCTGCATCGGGCCGCCGGACTCCGTGGCCAGCGCTTCAAGCCTGGCGCGGGCGTCCTCCTCGGCGCGCGCGATCACCTCGCGCGGCACCTGGGTCTCGACATAGCCCGGCAGCGCCGGGATCACGTGCAGGAGCGTGACCTGCCCGCTCTCCCCGGCGAGATGCCGCGCCAGGCTGAGACAGCGCGCGGTCGCCGCGGCATGAGCGTGATCGACTGGCACGAGGATTGAGCGATACATTGCAGCGCCTCTCTCTGAAGGATAACCCGCCGAGTATGCGCCCCGACCCCGATCACCGCCATGACCTCGATCAGGAAACCGGTCTGCGGCTGATCCATGTCGATCCCCAGATCCTGATCCTCGACAAGCCCTCGGGGCTCCTGTCGGTGCCGGCAAAGCCCCCGGGGCCGCAGGATTGCCTCGAGGCGCGGGTGCGCGCGGCCTTCCCGGAGGCGCTGCTCGTGCACCGGCTCGACATGGACACCTCCGGCGTGATGGTCTTCGCCCGGACCCGGCTGGCGCAGCGGCATCTCAACTGGCAGTTCGAGCGGCGGCAGATCGTCAAGACCTACGTCGCCCGCGTCTTCGGCGAAGTCGCCGGCGCCGCGGGCCGCATCGACCTGCCGCTCGCCTGCGACTGGCCGAACCGGCCGCGGCAGATGGTCTGCCATGCTAGCGGCCGTGCCGCCGTCACCGACTGGCGCGTGAGCGGCCGCGAGCCCGCAGCGACAAGGCTCGCGCTCGCGCCGCTGACCGGGCGCAGCCACCAGCTCCGCGTGCATCTCGCGGCCCTCGGCCATCCGATCCTCGGCGATCCGTTCTATGCGACGGGCGCGGCGCTGGCGGCGGCCCCGCGGCTGCAACTGCACGCGCAGGGGCTCGGCTTCCGCCATCCCGACGGCGGCGCGCATGTGTCCTTCGAGGTGCCCGCGCCGTTCTAGGCCGCGAGCGAGAAGTCGGTGTAGAGCGTTCGCTCCCGCGCGACGTCCTCGCCCCTCGGCAGAGGCACCGGGCGCGGGAACGTCGGTTCGTCGGACACGACCGTATGGAACTCGCCGTTCTCGCCGCAGGGGTCGATCGTCTCCGGCAGGCGCGCAAGAAAGCCGCGGCCTCATGCGAGCGCTGCGACGATGGCGTCGAGCCCATCGGTCAGCGCCGCCGGCCCCGGCTGCAGGATCAGCGGCGACTTGATCTCGTGGATGGCACCGGAGGCGACGGCGGGGATCGCCTGCCATCCGGGACGCGCCGCGATCTTCTCGGGGCGCACCTTCTTGCCGCACCACGAGGCGAGGATCACCTCCGGCGCCGCGCGGATCACCGCGTCGGAGCGCACGATCCGGTCCGTGGCCGCCTTGCACCCCGCCAGCTCGACGAAGACGTCGCGGCCCCCGGCGATCTCGATCAGCTCCGAGACCCAGCCGATGCCGCTGATCATCGGATCGTCCCATTCCTCGAAATAGACCCGCGGCCGCACGCGGGGCGCGGCCGACCGCAACCGCCCGAGCCGCGCCTCATAGCTCGACGCGAGCCGGTCGGCCCGCGCTTCGGCACCCACCAGCGCGCCGAGCGTCCGGATCATCGCGAGGATGCCGGCCACGTCCCGCTGGTTGAACCCGAAGACCGTCACGCCCTCGCGCAACAGCGACTGCGCGATCTCTGCCTGCAGATCCGAGAAGGTCAGCACGAGATCCGGCTCGAGCGCCAGGATCTTCGGGATGTCGGCCGAGGTGAAGGCCGAGACCCGCGGCTTCTCGCGGCGAACCCGGGGCGGGCGCACCGCATAGCCCGACACACCGACGATCCGCCGCTCCTCGCCCAGCAGATACAGGGTCTCGACCGTCTCCTCGGTCAGGCAGACGATGCGTTCGGGCGGAAATCGGCGCATCTTCGGGTCTCCATCCGCGACAGGTCTCTCTGGCGCAGCTCGGGGCCTTCAACCGACCCTCCACCGCCACTCAAAGTGTAAACGGAACATGAAAACGCCAGACTTCCTCCAACGTTTTCAATGGCCGGAGCCATGTTGCACGGTGCAACACCGCGAACTCTGCCTTCCTCCCGCCGCTGCCGTTGCCTCGGGAACCGACCTCAGAGCCATGCCGCACCGCGCACCCCGGAACTGTCGCCGTGGACGTTGCGCACCAGCCGGGTCAGGAACCTGTCCCCGAAGACATGCGCCGCGATCCGCGGCGGCACCGTCTGATAGAGCCGCTCCACGTTCGACATGCCGCCGCCGAGCACGATCACGTCGGGATCGAGCACGTTGACGATCACCGCGAGCGCCCGGCCCAGCCGGTCCTCGTAGCGGGCGAGCGAGGCCTCAGCCGCCGCATCGCCCGCCGTCGCCTGCGCCACGATCTCCCGCGGCACGGGCGCCTCGGTGGGCGCGAGCCCGAGTGCGCGCGCGTGATCGGCCGCGAAACCCGGGCCGGAGAGCCAGGCCTCGACATGGCCCCGCACCCCGCAGGAACACAGCGGCCCGGGGCGTTCCTCGTCGCGCGGGTCGGGCAGCGGGATGTGCCCCCATTCGCCGCCCACCGCGTTCACGCCCTCGACCAGCCGGCCGTGCACCACGATGCCGCCGCCGACGCCGGTGCCG
>JBBQRM010000127.1:0-7926 GCA_038214855.1 Rhodobacterales bacterium
GAAGTGGTCGAGCAGCGCGGCGAGGCGCGACCTGCGGGGCAGTCTCTCTGGCGACGGTGACATGGCGGCTCCGATTCAAGGCGCCGCATCGATTCAGCAAATCGCTCCCCTGTCACCTGTCATATGAGTTCGGAGCCGTGGCCCGGCCCGCGGCGGTTGACAGCGGCGGGCGGAGCGGCGACAAGCCCCGCAACCTTTGCGGGTCCGGGTGCCCGCCCAACGCCTCGGCTCCGCAGCGCAGACAGCGGGGCGGTTCATGCGACTGGCGGATTTCAGGGACTCCTGGCTCGGCAACATCCGCGGCGACCTGCTCGCGGGGCTCGTGGTGGCGCTGGCGCTGATCCCCGAGGCCATCGCCTTCTCGATCATCGCCGGCGTCGATCCGCGCGTCGGCCTCTACGCCTCGTTCTCGATCGCGGTGCTGATCGCCTTCGTCGGCGGCCGGCCCGGCATGATCTCTGCGGCCACCGCCGCCACCGCGGTGCTGATGGTGACGCTGGTGCGCGACCACGGGCTGGAATACCTGCTCGCAGCCACCGTGTTCGCCGGACTGATCCAGATCGTCGCCGGCCTCTCGGGCCTCGCGAAGCTCATGCGCTTCGTCTCGCGCTCGGTGATGACCGGCTTCGTCAACGCGCTGGCGATCCTCATCTTCATGGCGCAGGTGCCCGAGCTGATCGGGGTGCCGCCGCTCACCTATGTGATGGTGGCCGCGGGCCTCGCGATCATCTACCTCGTGCCGCTGGTGTTTCGCGCCGTGCCCTCGCCGCTGATCTGCATCGTCGTGCTGACGGCGGTCGCGCTCGGCTTCGGTCTCGACCTGCGCACCGTCGGCGACATGGGAGAACTGCCCGACACGCTGCCGGTGTTCCTGCTGCCGGACATCCCACTCACCTGGGAGACCTTCGCGATCATCCTGCCCTATTCGGTCGCCGTCGCCGCCGTGGGCCTGCTCGAAAGCCTGATGACCGCCCAGATCGTCGACGAGCTGACCGACACGCCCTCCGACAAGAACCGCGAATGCGTCGGCCAGGGCATCGCGAATTCCGTCACCGGATTCTTCGGCGGCATGGCGGGATGTGCGATGATCGGCCAGTCGATGATCAACGTGAAATCCGGCGGCCGCGGCCGGCTGTCGACGCTGACCGCCGGGGTCGCACTCCTGTTCATGATCCTGGTGCTCGGCGATCTGGTCAGCCGCATCCCGATGGCGGCACTGGTCGCGATCATGATCATGGTCTCGATCGGCACCTTCAGCTGGTCCTCGATCAGGAACCTGCGCACGCATCCGCGCTCGTCCTCGATGGTGATGCTCTCCGTGGTGGTGCTCGTCGTGTGGACCCACAACCTCGCTATCGGGGTGCTCGCGGGCGTGCTGTTGTCGGGGATCTTCTTCGCCGGCAAGATCGCTCAGATCTTCCGCGTCACCAGCGCGGCGGGCGCGGACGGCCGTTCGCGCCGCTACGTCGTCGAGGGCCAGCTCTTCTTCGCCAGCGCCGAGGATTTCACCGCCGCCTTCGACTTCCGCGAGGCGCTGGAGCGGGTAGAGATCGACGTCTCCCGCGCGCATATCTGGGACATATCCTCGGTCGCGGCGGTGGACATGGTGGTGCTGAAGTTCCGCCGCGAGGGCACCGAGGTCGAGTTGATCGGCATGAACGCCGCTTCCGAGACCATCGTCGACCGGCTCGGCGTCCACGACAAGCCCGGGGGCATGGACGCGCTTCTCGGCCATTGAGGGGGACAGGCCCATGAAGATCCTCGCCTTCGTCGACGGCTCGTCCTACGGCACGAGCGTCTGCGACCATGCCGCCTGGGCCGCGAGTGCGCCGCCTTCGCCGGTCGCGGTCGTGCACATGCTCGGGCGGCGCGACCGGCCGAGCGCGCCGGCCGACCTCAGCGGCAGCCTCGGCCTCGGGGCGCGCAGCGCGCTGATGGAGGATCTGGCCCGCGCCGACGCCGAGCGCGCCAAGCTCGCCCAGGCGCGCGGCCGCCTGATCCTCGACGACGCCAAGGCGCGGATCGAGGCCGCCGGGGTGGCGGCGGTCGAGACGCGGCTGCGCAACGACGATCTCGTCGCCACGGTCACGGCCTTCGAGCCAGAGGCCGCGCTGATCGTGATCGGCAAGCGCGGCGAGGCCTCGGCCTTCGCGCACGAGCATCTGGGCTCGAACCTCGAGCGCATCCTGCGCAGCGCAACGAGGCCGGTGCTGGTGGCGAGCCGCGCCTTTCACCCCATCGCGCGCTGCCTCGTCGCCTACGACGGCGGCGCGAGCGGCGCCAAGGCCCTGCTCCACCTCGCGGAGGGTGCGCGCTATGCGGATGTCGCGGTCCACCTGCTGCAGGTGGGCGCTGACACGGCCGAGGCGCGCGCCGGGCTCGAGGCCGCCGCCGCCCCCCTGCGCGCCGCCGGACGCAGCGTCCAGACCGAGGTCGCAGCCGGGGATCCCGAGGCGATAATCTCGGCGGCGGTGGAGGCGCGCGGCATCGACCTGCTGGTCGCCGGCGCCTACGGCCACAGCCGTGTGCGCAACCTCGTCATCGGCTCGACGACCGCGGCTCTGGTGCGCGCGTGCAAGGTGCCGGTGCTGACGATTCGGTAGGAGCGCCCGTGTCCGGGCGATCCGCTGAAACGCCCGTGTGCGGGCGGGCGCTTCGCCGACAATGCTCTTGCGCGCGCGGCGGCGACGGGCTTTGATCGGCGCAAAACGACAAGATGCAGCACGGGGGTATCTTCAGATGACACGCTTCGCGACCTTTGGCGCCGTCCTGGCGCTCGGTGCCACTTCGGCCGCGGCCGAGAGCTGGGACATGCCGATGGCTTATCCCGCGACCAACTTCCATTCCGAGAACGGCGCGGAATTCGCCGCCTGCGTCGGTCAGGGCACCGGGGGCGAGCTCGAGATCGTCACCCACCCCGGCGGCTCGCTCTTCGGCGGCGACGACATCAAGCGCGCGGTCCAGACCGGACAGGTGCCGGTCGGCGAGCGGCTGATCTCGGCCCATGCCAACGAGAACCCGCTCTTCGGCATCGACTCGATCCCGTTCCTGGCCACCTCCTTCGAGGCCTCCGAGAAGCTGTGGACCGCGGCGCTGCCGACGATGGAGGAGGTGCTGGCCGAGCAGAACCTCGTCTATCTCTATTCCGTGCCCTGGCCGGCGCAGGGGCTCTACACGAACAAACCGGTGGCCTCGGTCGCCGACCTCGAGGGCGTGAAGTTCCGCGCCTCCAACGCCGCGACCGCGCGCATCGCCGAGCTCGCGGGGATGGTGCCGGTCCAGATCGAGGCGGCCGAGCTCAGCCAGGCGCTCGCCACCGGCGTCGTCGAAAGCTTCATCTCCTCGGGTGCGACCGGCGTCGACTCGAAGGTCTGGGAGCAGCTGTCGAACTTCTACGACGCCCAGGCCTGGCTGCCGCGCAACCTCGTGACGGCCAACAAGGACGCCTGGGAGGCGCTGGACGACGGCACCCGCGACGCCGTGCTCGTCTGCGCGCAGGAGGCCGCGGACCGCGGGCTCGCGAAGGTGAAGGAGCTCTCGGGCGAGTATCTCGCGACGCTGGCGGAGAACGGCATGACGGTCGAGCCGCCGTCCGAGGCGCTCGCCGCCGAGTTCGAGGGCTTCGGCGACACCATGACCGAGGAATGGCTGGCGAGCACCGGGGCCGAGGGCCAGGCCATCATCGAGGCCTACCGGTCGCAGTGACCGGGAGCCGGTGATGCGCGGGCTCCGCCGCGGGCTCGACGCGCTCTACGCTGCCGCGGCGGCGCTCGCGGCGCTCTGCCTGTGCGGCATCCTCGGGGTGACGCTGGCGCAGGTGGCGGCGCGCTGGGCCGGCGTGCCCTTCCCCGGCGCGACGCAATACGCGGGCTATCTGATGGCGGCGGCCTCGTTTCTCGCCTTCGCTCACGCGCTCAACCGCGAGGCTCATATCCGGGTGGGGCTGCTCATCACCGCGCTCGGCCGGCACGCGCGCTGGGCGGAGCTGTGGTGCCTCGCGGTCGCCTCCACCGCTGCGATCTATCTCGCGTGGCACGCCTTGCGCACCGTCTACTGGTCGCGCCGGCTCGGGGACGTGAGCCAGGGGCAGGACATGACACCGCTGTGGCTCGCGCAGGCGCCGGTGGCGCTGGGGGCGGTTATCCTCGCGGTCGCGTTCGTCGACAACCTCGCGACACGGCTGCTGACCGGGGACGACAACATCGCCGCGGGCGACGCCGCGGGCGGCGAATAACCGCGCGTGGAGCCCTTCACCGCCATCGCCATCTTCCTCGCCGCCCTCGTGGTGCTGCTCGGCTCGGGCGTGTGGATCGGGCTGGCGCTGCTCGGGGTCGCCTGGATCGGGATGGAGCTCTTCACCGGGCGCCCGACCGGCGACGCGATGATGACGGTGATCTGGCGGCAGGCCTCGTCCTGGTCGCTGACCGCACTGCCGATGTTCATCTGGATGGGCGAGATCCTCTATCGCACGCGGCTGTCCGAGGACATGTTCAAGGGCCTCGCCCCATGGCTCGCACGGCTGCCGGGAGGGCTCATCCACACCAACATCGCCGGCTGCACCGTCTTCGCCGCGGTCTCGGGCTCCTCGGCGGCGACGCTGACCACCGTGGGCCGCATGACCATCCCCGAGCTGCGCCGCCGCAACTATCCCGAACGCATGGTGATCGGCACGCTCGCCGGTGCGGCGACCCTCGGGCTGATGATCCCGCCGTCGCTGACGCTGATCGTCTATGGCGTCACGATCAACGAGTCCATCACGCGGCTGTTCATCGCCGGGATCGTGCCGGGTCTGGTGCTGGCGGCGCTGTTCATGGGCTATGTCGTGATGGTGGCGAAGCTCGCCCCCGGCTTCGCGCCGACGCCCGAGCCGGTGCTGCCGCTCGCCGAGAAATTGCGCCGCTCGCGCTTTCTCGCGCCGATCCTCAGCCTCGTCGCGGTGGTGATCGGCTCGATGTACCTCGGCATCGCCACAGCGACCGAGGCCGCGGCAATCGGCGTCACCGGGGCGCTCGCGCTCGCGGGCCTCCAGGGCACGCTCGGCTGGCGGAGCTTCAGCGCGAGCCTGATGGGTGCCACCCGCACCTCCGCGATGATCGCGCTGATCCTCGCGGGAGCCGCGTTCCTGTCGCTCGCGATGGGCTTCACCGGCCTGCCGCGGGCGCTCGCCGAGGCGATCGCGGTCTGGGATCTGTCGCGCTTCGAACTGCTGATGGTGCTTCTCGTCTTCTACATCGTGCTGGGCTGCTTTCTCGACGGGATCTCGGTGGTGGTGCTGACCATCGCCGTGGTCGAGCCGATGATCCGCGCCGCCGGCATCGACATCGTCTGGTTTGGCATCTTCATCGTCGTGGTGGTCGAGATGGCGCAGATCACGCCGCCCATCGGCTTCAACCTCTTCGTGCTCCAGGGGATGACCGGCCACGACATCGGCTATGTCGCCCGCGCGGCGCTGCCGATGTTCGCGATCATGTTCGCGATGGTGCTGATCCTGATCGCCTTCCCCGAGCTCGCCACCTGGCTGCCCGACCGGATGCGCGAAGCGCGCTGAGGCGGGTCAGCCGATGTTCGCCGCGACGTCCGCCCGCGACATCCCCTCGTTCAGCTCGCGCAGCCGCAGATACACCAGCGCCCCCAGGATCGCGGTATAGGCGAGGCTCAGCGCGTTGAGGATCACCTCGCCGAGAAACGCGATCCCCCCGCCGACCGGCTGGATCGCCCCGAAGACGAGCCCGCCGCCGACCACGAGCACGACGGCGATCACGACCACGAGCAGGATCAGGGCTGCGATCGCCCACCGATAGCCCTGCGTCAGGTCACGCGCCCGGGTGAGCCCGGACCAGCCCCGGTCCTCGAAGACGACCGCCGGGATCAGCGGATAGAACCGCGCCGCCACATAGAGCCCGGGCACGATCAGGAACACCGACGCCAGCCCCACCGCGACGCCGTAGAGCGTCGTCAGCACCGCGAGCGGCAGGATCCGGCGCAGCGCCTGCGAGACGTATTGCCCCAGCCCGTGGCGCGTCCCCAGCAGCGCGTCGAGGGCAACGAGGATCAGCACCCCGCTCGCCGCAACGCTGAAGAGCGTCCAGGCGAGCACCACCAGCAGCACCGTCGGCGTGAAGACCGACAGCGGCGAGGCGGCCGGATCGAAGGCCGCGGTTCCCGCATCGCTGGTCCAGCGGCCGAGCACCGTCACGACCAGCGCGGCCACGAAGGCATAGGGAAACAGCCTGCCCATCTGCGCCACCAGCTGCCGCAGGCTCTGCGCGACGAGACTTGCGGCGCCGAAGGCCGGCAGGTCGGCGGGATCGGTCGTCAAGCTCGCACCTCGCTGCTCGGAAACCCGGATCGGGCCAGCGGCTCGACCGCTGCGGGAGAAGCCCTTGCCGCAAGCGGCGCCGGGTTGCAAGATGGCGCCGCCCGGACCGCATCGGAGCCCGCCCTTGCTTTCGCTCTTCGATCTGCTGGCGGGGCTGCTCACGCTGACCGCGGCCTTCGCCTGGTTCAACCACAAGTTCATCCGCCTGCCGGCCAACATCGGGCTCCTGGTGATGGCGCTCGCGGCCTCGCTGCTGCTGCTCGGCATCGAGTTCGCCTTCCCCGCAACACCGATCTACGGGACGATCACCGAGGCGCTGGGGCAGATCGACTTCTACGACGCGGTGATGAACGGGATGCTGGCGTTCCTGCTGTTCGCGGGCGCCGTGCATGTCGATCTCAGCGAGTTGCGCAGCCGCGCGGCGGGCGTGGGCGTGCTCGCAACCATCGGCGTCGCCATCTCGACCGGCCTGATCGCCTCGGGCTTCTGGGGCATCGCACAGGTGCTGGCGTTGCCGGTGAGCTTCGCCTGGGCTCTGGTCTTCGGCGCGCTGGTCGCACCGACCGACCCGGTGGCGGTGATGAGCACGCTGAAGTCGGTGAAGGTCCCGAAGTCGCTCGAGACCGACATGACCGGCGAGGCCCTGTTCAACGACGGCATCGCGGTCGTGGTCTTCGCCATCTTCCTGGAGGCCGCGGTCGGAGCGCAGGAGCACTTCGGGGTGACCGAGGTCGGGCGGCTGCTGCTGGTCGAGGCCGGCGGCGGCGCCGTCGTAGGCCTCGTGGGCGGGCTGATCGCCTATCGCGCCATGCATGCGATCGACGATTATTCCGTCGAGGTGCTGATCTCGCTGGCACTCGTCACCGGCACCTATGCGCTCGCCGGCGCGCTGCACATGAGCGGACCCATCGCGGTGGTAGTCGCGGGCGTACTGATCGGCAACCACGGCGCCAAGCACGCAATGAGCGATCTGACGCAGCGGTATCTCTTCGGCTTCTGGACGCTGACCGACGACATTCTCAACGCGCTGTTGTTCCTGTTGATCGGGCTCGAGGTGCTGATCGTTCATTTCGAGCCGCATTTCGCCTGGATCGCGCTCGCCGCGGTGCCGCTCGCCGTGGCCTCGCGGTTCCTCGCGGTCGCCGTGCCGGTGACGCTGCTCCGCCGCTGGCAGGGCTTCGCGCGCGGCACGATCCCGGTGCTGACCTGGGGCGGCGTGCGCGGCGGCATCTCGATCGCCTTGGCGCTGTCGCTGCCCGAGAGCGAGGCGCGGCCGCTGATCCTCGCCGCCACCTATGCGATCGTGCTCTTCACCATCATCGTCCAGGGCCTCAGCCTCGGCTGGGTGGTTCGGCGCACCGCGCAGAGCGAAAACTAGGGCGATATTGTCTTTGACAAACCACGACCAGCGAGCTAGTTTCAGCGCTAACCTACGGAAAGCGCATCTGTGGCCGCCATTCCTGCCTACTGTGATCCCGGCTTATTCATCCAAATGGGCGAGAATGGTTGCGTGCGCCTGAAAGCGCTGTAGATTCAAGCTGTTGAACACAAACCGACGGCAGCATCGGACGCACGCATGGGTGAAACGCTACAGCCGCTCACGCCCG
>JBBQRM010000128.1:0-7902 GCA_038214855.1 Rhodobacterales bacterium
CGCGTCACGCCTGCCATGGAAGCGGGGCTGACCGATCACGTCTGGGAGATGGAAGAGGTGATCGCCGTCATGGACGGTCGCGCCCCGAAGCCCGGCCGCCCCAAGACCTACAAGAAAGAGATTTCAAACTGAGGCACTACCGACGCCACGCTCGGCAAGACCGAGGCATCGAAGCGCATCGACGAGCTCAAGGCCCGCGACCCGCGGCTGAACCGCTAGCGGTCGCCCCCTAGCGGTCGCCGTCGATCTCGCGCGAGATCACCGCGAGCATGTAGGCGCGCAGCACCGCGTTCATCCGCGCCTGATAGCCGTGGCCGAGGCTGCGGAACCACTTCACCAGATCGGCGTCGAAGGCCGCGGTGATCCGCGTCTTGCGGCTGCGTACCGGCACGTGGCGCGCGACCTTGTGCCAGTCCGGCGGGATCACCGCGCGCTTGAGCTTGCTGTCGCGGTTCCATTTCTCCAGTTCCTCGATCTCTTCGAGCATCTCCGAATAGCTGCGTTCTTCGCGCTTGGTGCGCTTGCGCTCCGTCATGGGGAGGTTCCGGTTCTCGTGGGGAAGGTGCCGAGTGTATCCCCGTCCGGTTAACACCGCGTTCACCAGTATGCATATGCGTTGTGCATGGGTCGTGCATGCGTTGTGCATGCCGCTGCACCGGCCCCGAGACGTGCCGGTTGCATTCCGCCACGAACTGGGTCATTGTCCGCGCCGCGACGTTACCATGATCGACCGCTGTTTCCGACGACCGGCTTCAGTCACCCGATTCTGCTCTGACTAAGCCGGGCTGCCGCACGAACGCGGGCAGCAAAAACAAGGAGTTATCACGATGGCCAAAGGCACCGTGAAATGGTTCAACCCCACCAAGGGCTTCGGCTTCATTCAGCCTGACGGCGGCAGCAAGGACGTCTTCGTCCACATCTCCGCCCTTGAGCGCGCCGGCCTCAGCCACCTCGACGACGGCCAGAAGGTCACCTTCGACATCGAATCCGGCCGCGACGGCCGCGAATCTGCCGCGAATCTGGCCCTCGCCGGTTGATTGTTGCGCGGGCGGGGCTCTGCCTCGCCCGCACTTCGCGTTCCGATGCCAGCGGAACCCCGATTCCCCCCATCCCTTTCGGATTTCGAGCGCCTCGCCGCCCGCGCCTTTTCGCGCCTCCCTCCGCAGATTCGCGCAGTCTGTCGCGATCTGGTCCTCAGGATCGAGGATTTCCCCGACGATGCGCTGCTCGAAGAGATGGGACTTGACGACCTCTTTGAACTGACGGGACTTTACGAGGGTACGGCGCTGACGCAGAAATCCGTGCTCGACCAGCCCGAGGCTCCGGACACGGTCTGGCTGTTCCGCCGGCCTATCCTCGAAGAATGGATTGAACGCGGCGACGTGCCGCTCGACGCGCTGATCTCGCACGTTCTGGTGCACGAGATCGCCCACCACCTCGGTTGGTCCGACGACGATATCCGCGCCATCGACGACTGGACGCAGTAGACCCCGCTCACCAAGCATCCGCCGCCAAACCCTTGGCGAGCCTCGGAACGCCGGCACGTTTCAAGAGCGGGCGCAGCGGCTGAGTGTGGTCCGAGGCGGCCTCCGCCCGGGCCTGAACGCACGACGCCACTCTACCAACCCGCACGCCCGCCCGCGCCAGATCCAGCAACAGGCTGTCGGGCTCTCGGCGGATCAGCCCATGGCACGCCAGCGTTCGGGTCGGGAAATCCATCCGGTTGAGCGTGAGCAGAATTTCGGCGCGTCCGGCAATGGCGGCGGCGAGGACGTGGCGGTCGTCGGCATCGGGCAGGCTCAGCGTCTCCACCAAGGCGGGGTCCGCCTCTACCTCGGCCTCGGGCCAATCGCTGCGCAGCATCGCGATCTCGGCGCGCGCGATCGCCTCGGCACCCGGGTCCAGCCTGCGCGTGGCGCGCGCCCATTCCTCGAGGATGCGCGCAGACCACAACGGCAAGAAGCCGCCCGCCGCCGCGGTTCCGATCAGCATCTCGCGCAGGACCGTCGGGAACAGCACGCAGGCGTCGAGCAGAACCCGCATCAGTCGAGGCGCAGAAACAGCGTCTTGAGATAGGCGCTCTCGGCGAGATGCGGATGCACCGGATGGTCCGGCCCGGCCCCGCCCATGTGCAGGATCTGCGCGACGCGGCCGGCACGGCCGATTCCGGCGAGCGAGGCCTCCCGGAACCGCGCTGCATCGACCGCGTGGCTGCACGAGCAGAGCACCAGAAACCCCTGCCCGGCCACCAGCGCCGCCCCGAGCCGTGCGACGCGGCCGTAGGCGCGCAGCCCCGCCTCGACCGCGCCGCGTGAGGGCGCGAAGGCGGGCGGGTCGCAGACCACGAGGCCGAAACGGCGCTGCGCCGATGCAAGCGACGCCATCGCCTCGAACGCATTGCCCCGGCGGGTGGTGAATCGCGCCCCGGCGCCGCCGACCTCGGCGCCGCGCTCGGCGAGCGCCAGCGCCGGTGCGGAGGCATCGACCGCGAGCACCGAAGCCGCCCCGGCGGCGAGTGCAGCGAGCCCGAAGCCACCGACATGCGCGAAGACGTCAAGCACGTCGCCCCCCCGGCCGAGTTCAGCCGCGAAGGCGTGGTTCGGCCGCTGGTCGTAAAAGAGCCCCGTCTTCTGCCCACCGAGAAGATCGGCGAAGTAGGTGGCCCCGTTCATCGGCACAGTCACCGGGGCCTCGATCGCCCCCGCGACCACCTGCGTCTCGAGCGCCAGCCCCTTGAGCCCGCGCGCCCGGCTCGTGCCGTTCTTGACCACCGTGGTCACGCCGCAGACGGCGCGCAGCGCCGCGACGAGCGCATCGACTCGCAGATCCGCCCAAGCAGCGTTCGGCTGGACGACCGCGGCTTCGCCGAAACGGTCGATGACGACGCCCGGAAGCCCGTCGGCCTCCGCATGGACCAGCCGATAGAAGGGCGCCGCATAAAGCCGTTCGCGCAGCGCCAGCGCCCGCGCGAGCCGGGCGGCGAACCACACCTCGTCAACCTCCGCCGCCGGGTCGCGGTCGAGGAGACGCAACGCGATCTTCGAGGTGGGGTGAAATGCCGCGAGACCGAGCGGCTGGCGCTCGGCGTCCTCGAGCCGCACCAGGCTCCCCGCACCGAGGCCGCGGGTGCGGCGGTCCTGCACGATCTGGTCGGCATAAACCCACGGCGCACCGAAGCGGATGGCCTTGGCCGAAACCTTGGGCATCAGGCGCACGACGGGGCGGGTCGCGGAAGCGGCGGAGAGAGTTGGGGTCATGCCCCGCCCTAGCGGCTCTCGCCGCGCAAAGAAAGAGGCCGGGCGTACGGCCCGGCCTCTGCGGTATCTCGGATGTACGTTGGCTCAGGCGCGGGCGGCTGCACCGTTTCCGAGCCCACCGCCGCGAAAGCGGCGCGAGACCCAGGCGCCGATGGCCTTCAGGCCGTTTGACGTCGCTTCTGCTCGCATTGCGCGGGCGCGGCGTTCGATGCGGGCGATCTCTTCGGACGTGGGCATGGTGATCTGCGAATAAGTCATGACTGGCTCCTCAGGCTACTCTTGCGTTGCCAACAAGATAGCCATGGAGATCGTCCGTACCACGCCCACGCGACGGAACCCGCCATGCGACAAGCGCATGGCTCTAGGTTCCGCCGCCGATCCTCAGGTGCCGAAGATACCGAGCCTCCAGCCGCCGGAACAACGCGACGAGGCCGAAGGTGATCGCCATGTAGAGGACCGCCGCGGTCACGATCCCCTCGTAGGCGAGATAGTGGCGGGCGTTCAGCGTGCGCCCGACGCCGAGGATGTCCTGCAGCGTGATCGTACTCGCCACCACCGAGCCATGCAGCATGAACACGACCTCGTTGCCATACTGCGGCAGCGCCCGGCGCAGGGCCGAAGGCACGAGCACCAGCGCATCGACCTGGCGCGGCGAGAGGCCCAGCGCGCGCGCCGCCTCGAGCTCGCCGCGGGGCGTGGTCTCCACGGCGCCGCGGATGATCTCGGTCGCGTAGGCGCCGGAATTGAGCGAGAAGGCAATCAGCGCGCACCACCAGGCCTCGCGCAGGACAGGCCATGCCCAGCTGTCGCGGATGAACTCGAACTGCGAGAGCCCGTAGTAGATGAGATAGGTCTGCACCAGGAGCGGCGTGCCGCGGAAGAGATAGACATAGCCGTTGATGATCGGTGATGCGACCGGCACCCGCCGCGCGCGGGCGATCCCCGCAGGCAGCGCGATCAGAAACCCTATCACAAGAGCCAGCGCGGTCAGCTGCAGCGTTATCCAGACGCCCTGCGCGAAGAGCTCCCAGTTCGCGAGGATCAGGTCCAGGCGCATCCGTTCAATGCGCCGCGACCGCGTAGCGGCGCTCGAGCCGCTCGAAGATCTGCGTCGAAACCCAGGTGATGCCGAGATAGACGAGAAGCACAGCGGCGTAGAATACGAAGGGCTCGCGCGTCGACTTGCCGGCGATGTCGGCCATGCCAACCACGTCGCGCAGGCCCACGACCGAGACCACGGCGGTGGATTTCACCAACACCTGCCAGACGTTGGCATAGCCCGGCAGCGCGAAGCGCATCAGCTGGGGGATCGTCACCGTCCAGACCAGCGCGAGGCTCCTGAGCCCCAGCGCACGCGCCGCCTCGATCTGGCCCCGCGGGATGGTCAGATAGGCGCCGCGGAAGGTCTCCGCAAGGTAGCCGCCGTAGATGAAGCCGATCGACAGCATCCCCGCCAGAAACGGCGAGACCGACACGGGCTCCCAGCCAAGGCCGTCGCCGATTCCGTTTGCAAGCCGCTGCCCGCCGTAGAAGACGAGAAGGATCAGCACGAGGTCTGGTACGCCGCGGATCAGCGTGGTGTAGACGAGCACGACCGCCACACCGACCCGGCCCGCCCCCAGCCGGGCCGCCGCGGAGATCGCACCGAGGCTCGTCGCGAGCACGAGCGAACTCAGCGCCAGCGCCAGCGTCACCAGGACGCCGGCGCCGAGCAGCGGCGCGTATGCGATCAGGCTGCCCATCGCGCGCGGCTCGGGCGGGCCGGTCGGGCCCGCCCGAGCCGCTCAGCTGCCGTAGACGTCGAAGTCGAAATACTTCGACGCGATGCCCTCATAGGTGCCGTCCGCGCGGATCGCTTCGATCGCGGCATTGAGTTTCTCGCGCAGCTCGGTGTCCTCCTTGCGCACACCGATCCCCGCGCCGTTGCCGTGGATCGCGGGGTCCGCATGCGGCTCGCCGAAGAAGGCGTAGCCTTCGCCGGCCGTGGTCTTGAGAAAGCCGTCGTCGACGGCGACGCTGTCGGCCATCACCGCGTCGAGTCGGCCGGAGGTGAGGTCGAGATAGGCCTCGTCCTGCGTCGCGTAGAGCTTGAGGTCGGCGTCGGGGTATTCCTTCTCCATGAAGTCGTGGTGGATGGTCCCACGCTGAACGCCCACGGTCTTGCCGGCCATGCCCTCCGGGCTGTCGGTGAGCCCGGCATCGGCCTTCGCCACGAACATCGCCGGGGTCTGGTAGTACTTCTTGGTGAAGTCGATCACCTCCTGGCGCTCCGGCGTGATCGACATCGAGGCCACGATCGCGTCGCAGCGCTTCTCCAGCAGCGCCGGAATGATCCCGTCCCAGCCCGTCTTGACCAGGCTGCACTCGTCGCCGATCTCGGCGCACAGCGCATTGGCGATGTCGATGTCGAAGCCCTGGAGCGAGCCGTCGGCGGCGGTCTCGGAAAAGGGCGGATAGGCACCCTCCACGCAGATGTCGAGCGCGAGCGCCGGTCCGGCGAACGCGAGTGTCGCGGCCGATACGGCCGCCGTGAGCAGGCGGTTCATGCGAAGTCTCCCCGTTTGTTGTTCGTCTGTCGGCGAGCCTTAAGCCCGCCGCACTCGCCGTCAAGGGGTGGGGGCGCGCGCGTTCCGTCGGGCGAAGAAGCCCACCCGCGCCTCGGGCCGCGCGGCAAGCTCGAGCCAGTCGCGCACGAAGCCCGCGACCGAGCCGAAGCACATCAACTCGAAGACTTCCGCCTCGGGCATCCAGAACGCCACCGCCACCTGCCCCAACCGCGTGCGGCGCAGGTCCCCCGGCCCGAAGGCCGCCGGCGCGAGATCGACCGGCGCGCCCTTGGCCAGGACCTCGCGCGCCTCGAAGCCGCGCAGGCGGAAGAGCGCGCGCGCGTCCGAGACATCGACCGCGAGGTGATGCGTGCCGTCCAGCGCCCGTCCGAGCTCGGCCACCGCCTCCGGCGCCGAGGCCCGTGGCACGAACAGCATCAGCTCGTCGGGCGACATCCAGGCCGCCGCGCCCGCCGCGCCCGTCTCGATGCGGCGCACCTCCGGCATGGCGCAGCCGGTGGCGGCGTGAACCGCCTCGGCGAGCCGTGCCGCCTCGAGATCGCCGCGCAGGGTGATCATCCCCCGCCCCTCGACCGGCTCGATGCGCACGCGCTCAGGCATCCTGGCGGCTCCCCTCCTTGTCGAGGAACACCGGATCGACGACCTTCGCCCGGATGCGCCTGCCCCTCGCGACCGGGAAGTCCAGCACCTCGCCCATCCGCCCGGCGCCGCCCGCGATCAGCGCCAGCGCGATCGACCGCCCCAGAGTGGGCGAGGCATAGCTCGAGGTGACGTGCCCCAGCGTCGGGGTCGGCCCCGTTTCGCGCACCGCGCCCGCGACCGCATGCGCGCCGTCCGGCAACACGTCGGCAGGATCCTCGGTCAGAAGCCCGACCAGCTGGAGACGGTCGGGCCGGGTGAGATCGGCGCGGGCCTGCGCACGCTTGCCGACGAAATCCGCCTTCTTCTTCGACACCGCCCAGCCGAGCCCGAGATCCTGCGGGATCACCGTGCCGTCGGTCTCGTCGCCGATCATGATGAAGCCCTTCTCGGCGCGCATCACGTGCAGCGCTTCGGTGCCGTAGGGCGCGATGCCGTGAGGCGCCCCCGCCGCGAGCGCCGCGTCCCAGAACGCCTGGCCCTGGGAGGCGGGAACCGCGACCTCGTAGGAGAGCTCGCCCGAGAAGGAGATGCGGTAGACCCGTGCGGGGATGCCGGCGAGCGGTCCCTCCGCCCAGCCCATGAACGGCAGCGCCTCGCGGCTCACGTCGAGGCCGCCCAGCGCCTCGAGCACCGCGCGCGCCTTGGGGCCGACCACGGCCACCTGCGCGAACTGCTCGGTGAGGTTCGCGACGTAAACCTTCAGGTCCCACCACTCGGTCTGCAGCCATTCCTCGAGCCAGGCATGCACCCGGTCCGACCCGCCGGTCGTCGTGTGGCAGAGGAAGCTCTCATCCCCGAGCCGCGCCACCACTCCATCGTCGAAGAGAAAGCCGTTCTCGGTGCACATCAGCCCGTAGCGGCACTTTCCCACCGGCAGCGTGGAGATCATGTTGGTGTAGATCAGATCGAGGAACCTGCCCGCGTCTGGCCCCTTCACAAGGATCTTGCCCAGCGTCGAGGCGTCGAGCATCCCCACCCGTTCGCGGGTGTTGAGGATCTCGCGGCGCACCGCCTCGCTGACGCTCTCTGACCCCCTCGGATAGGCATAGGCGCGGCGCCAGTCGCCCACCGGCTCCCAGTGCGCGCCGTTCGCCTCCGCCCAGGCGTCGATCGGCGTCCGGCGCATGGGCTTGAAGAGCGGCCCGCGCGCCTCGCCCGCCAGCGCGCCGAGCGAGACCGGCACATAGGGGGGACGGAAGGTCGTCGTGCCCACCTGCGGGATCGGCCGGCCGAGCGCGTCGGCGAGCACTGCGATCCCGTTGATGTTCGACAGCTTCCCCTGATCGGTCGCCATCCCCAGCGTCGTGTAGCGCTTGGTGTGCTCGACGCTCGCATAGCCCTCGCGCGCGGCGAGCCCGACGTCGGATACCTTCACGTCGTTCTGGAAGTCGAGGAAGGCCTTGGTGCGCAGCGAAGGCGGTGCCGCCTCCGGCATC
>JBBQRM010000129.1:0-7825 GCA_038214855.1 Rhodobacterales bacterium
CAGTAGCGAAACGGTCGAGGTCTCTGTAATCTGGTTCATGGCGTGATCTCCCTGGCGGCTACCGCCGCCGGTTGGGTGGTTGCAAGTCACCCGGAGATTACGCCGCCTTCGAATTTCCACCAACTCCGCGACACGACCGAGGTTGGTAGTGTCTCGAATATTTCTCTGAGCGCCGCGCGATTGAGGTCCTCGACGGCGCCGGGAATCGCGAAGGCACCGTTGTTGAAGAGCGCGCCGAGGGTGCCGCCGGTTCGCGCCAGCACGTCGCCGACCGCCGCCGCGATGCTCGCGTCGGAGGCCAGATCGAGGGGCAGGCTCTCGAGCCCCTCGGCGGCGAGCTGGGCGCAATCCTCCCGCTTGCGGCAGGTGGCGAAAACCCGCCAGCCGCTTGCCCGCAGAGTCCGCGCCGCGTCGAGCCCGATCCCGGACGAACAGCCGGTGATCAGGACGCTGCGCGGCGCACAAGGTTCAGGCGGCATCGCGAGGCCCCTTGGATCAGCGGGGCGTTGACCCTGCACCGGACGCGTGGAGCGCGGCAAGACGGCCGGCACTGCTTCTATACCCGCTTCGCGTGCAAACGCTGGTATTGCGGTTAACCATATATTACGCTTGAAGCGAGTTGCCGATTTGCAGAGGAGAGGGGTTATGCCTGCGCTGTATGCTGATCGGGACGCCTATGTCGCGGAAATGGCCCGTCGGGAGCGCTGGGCGTGGCTGTGGGCGCGAACGCAGCACACGCTCGGCACCGCGCCCGACCGGTCGCTGCAGACCCTGGCCTATGAGGCGTTGTATCGGTCCGATGCGGAGGCGGTGGTCCATCCCTATGCCAAGCGCAACGACCATCTGCCGGATCTCGAGAACCCGGTCTGGTTGAACGAGAAGATCCGCTGGCAGTTCCTCCACCACCCCAACCCGCTGATGAGCCTGGCGGCCGACAAGATCGCGGTGCGCGACTATCTCCGCTTCAAGGGCGCGCGCGTGGCACCGCCGGATCTGATCGCGGCCGGCGAGGATCCGCGGGCGTTGGAGGCGCTCGATCTGCCGGAACGCTTCGTGCTGAAGTCGAACCACGGTAGCGGACAAATGCATTTTATGCTTGGCCCTACGCCTACGCCTACGCCTACGCCTACGCCTCCGGCGCGGCTTGCGGAGTTGGCGCGGGAGTGGCGGGAGATGGACCAGTGGCGGCGCACGGGCGAACTGCACTACCGCGGCATCGCCAAGCGGTGGCTGGTCGAGGAACTCGTGCCCGCCCGGCGGCAGAAGCTCGAGTTCAAGGTGACCTGCATCCTCGGCGAGCCGGTGTTTCTCGCCGTGGTCACCGAGCGCGACGGCAAGCGGCTGGCGGGGCTCAAGCACGCGATCTTCGACCCCGACTGGCGGCGGCTGGACCTCTCGGTGCGCGGCATCGCCGATGATTTGCGCCAGCTGCCGCGGCCCAAGACTCTCGATCTGGTGCTGGAGGAAGCCCGGCGCCTGTCGGAGGACTTCCTGCAGGTCCGCGTTGATTTCCTGCAGTTCGACGATCGATTGGTGTTCTCCGAGCTCACCTTCGCGAGCCTTGCCGCGCGGGTGCCGTTCGAGCCGTTGGCGCGCAACGCCGAACTGGGCGCGCTGATGGACCTGTCGCAGGCGCCGGCCTATCTCGCGCGCGGCCATCGCATCGCCGATGCGCTCGGCTGGCAGGCGCTCGCTGCCTGACGAGGCCGGGTGCTGGCCGACGTCCGGCGCCGGCCATCCCCCGAACGTTAATTGTTGCTTTGCAATAGCCGTGCTAGCGCAACCTCTACCCGGAAACCGGCTACCTTTCGGTGGTCATTTACGATGTGCGAGGAAGTGCAGTGCCGAGATACGACGTCGATCGCGACAAGTTCATCGCAGCCGTGGACCGGCGCAGGCGCCGGGCGAGTTTCTTGGAGAGGCTGAGGAAGGAGCTCGGCCTCTCCCGTCGATCGGCGCAGGCGGCGGTCTATGACGCGACCTTCCAGTCCGACGCCGAAGCGGTGAGCTACAGCTATGCCCTGCGCAACGACCATCTGCCGGATATGGAGAACCCGGTCTGGCTGAACGAGAAGATCCGCTGGCAGTTCCTGAACCACCCCAACCCGTTGATGACCTATGTCGCGGACAAGCTCGCCGTCCGCGACTATCTCGCCTTCAAAGGCGCGCGCATCCGCCCTGCGCGGCTTCTGGCGAGCGGGACGGACCCGGCGGATCTGCTCCGGATGGAACTGCCGGCGCGGTTCGTGCTGAAATCGAACCATGGCAGCGGCCAGAACTTGAAGGTCGATGGCAGCGCCTCGGTCTCGGGACAGGCGATGGCGCGGCGGGTTGCGGCCTGGAACGGGCACGACCAGTGGCGGCGCACCGGCGAGTTGCACTATCGCGGCATCGCCAAGCAGTGGCTGATGGAGGAGCTCCTGCCGGCAGGCAAGGAGAACCGGGAATATCAGATCAACTGCATCCACGGGGTGCCCCACCACATCACCGTCATTGTCGAGCGGGTCGGCAGCCGCTTCGAGAATATCCGGCAGGTGGTGATGGACCCGTCGTGGCAGCCCGTCGATTTTGCCTTCCGTGGCCTTCCCAGCCAGACCGCTCCCGAGCCGCGGCCGGAGGCGCTTGACCTGATGCTGGCCGAGTCGCGGCGGCTGTCGGCGGACTTCATGCTGGTGCGGGTGGATTTCCTGAAGTTCGGCGGGAGGCTCACCTTTTCGGAGCTGACCTTTGCGGACAGCGCCGCGCGCGTGCCCTACCTGCCGCTGGAGCGCAACTTCGAGATCGGCGCGCGGCTCGACCTGTCGCAAGCTCCGGACTACGCGATGCGCGGCGAGCGGGTGCTGTCGGAGATGGCGCAAAAGGTCGCTGCCTGAGCCCCGCTGCGAGCGGCTCGTTGGCTGTGGACCCGCGTCGCGCCTCGGGCTAGAGCGTTCGCATGACCGATGTGACGGACCCGGACGCGCCCTCGTCGGGAGATCCCGCGATAACGCTGGAGCCGCTCGCCCGCGCGCTGGGCGAGCGCTACCTCACCTATGCCCTCAGCACGATCACGCACCGGGCGCTGCCGGACGCGCGCGACGGGCTGAAGCCGGTGCACCGGCGCATCCTCTACGCGATGCGGGGGCTCAGGCTCGACCCCGGCAGCGCTTTTCGGAAATGTGCCAAGATCGTCGGCGAGGTGATGGGCAATTACCACCCGCACGGCGATCAGGCGATCTACGACGCGCTCGCCCGCCTGGCGCAGGACTTCAACGTGCGCTACCCGCTGGTGGACGGCCAGGGCAACTTCGGCAACATCGACGGCGATAACCCAGCGGCGCAGCGCTACACCGAGGCGCGGCTGACGCCCGCGGCGAGCGCGCTGATGGAAGGACTTGCCGAGGACGCGGTGGATTTCCGCGACAACTACGACGGCTCGGAGCGCGAGCCGGTGGTGCTGCCGGCGTCGTTCCCGAACCTGCTCGCGAACGGCTCGAGCGGCATTGCGGTGGGCATGGCGACCAACATCCCGCCGCACAACCTCGATGAGCTCGTCGCCGCCTGTCTGCACCTGATCAAGGTTCCGAACGCGCGCGACGACACGCTTCTCGATCACGTGCAGGGACCGGATTTTCCGACCGGCGGCGTGCTGGTCGAGCCGCGGGCCTCCATCCGCGAGACCTACCGCACCGGCCGCGGCAGCTTTCGTCTTCGGGCGCGTTGGGCGATGGAGGAGCTCGGCCGCGGCCAATGGCAAGTGGTGGTGACCGAAATCCCCTACCAGGTGCCGAAGGGCAGGCTGATCGAGCGCATCGCCGAGCTGGTCAACGCACGCAAGCTGCCGCATCTCGCGGATGTGCGGGACGAGAGCGCCGAGGATCTGCGCATCGTGTTCGAGCCGCGGTCGCGCAGCGTCGATCCGGCGGTGATGATGGAGAGCCTGTTCCGCGCGACCGATCTCGAGACGCGGTTCGCCATGAACATGAACGTCCTGATCGACGGGCGGACGCCGCGGGTCTGCAGCCTGCGCGAGGTGCTGCGCGCCTTCCTCGATCACCGCCGCGAGGTGCTGCTGCGGCGCGGGCGGTTCCGGCTCGGGCGGATCGAGGCGCGTCTCGAGGTGCTGGAGGGGCTGCTGATCGCCTTCCTCAACCTCGACCGGGTGATCGCGATCATCCGCTCCGAGGACGAGCCGAAGCCGATTCTGATGGCTGAGTTCGCGCTGACGGAGGTGCAGGCGGAGGCGATTCTGAACCTCAGGCTGCGCAGTCTGCGCCGGCTCGAGGAGATGGAGCTGGGTGCCGAGCGCGACGCGCTCACGGCCGAACGCCGCGAGCTCTCGGACCTGCTCGCCTCCGACGAGGCGCAATGGGAGCGGATCGCCGAGGAGCTGCGCGCGACGCGAAAGGCCTTCGGCAGGACGGCTCCGGGCGGCGCGCGGCGCACCGGCTTCGAGGACGCGCCGGAGATCGAGGTGACGGCGCTCGAGGCCGCGGTCGAGCGCGAGCCGGTGACGGTGATCTGCTCGGAGATGGGCTGGATCCGGGCGATGAAGGGGCATGTTTCGGCGGAGACCGAGCTGCGGTTTAAGGACGGCGACGGGCCGCGCTTTGCGCTCCCTGCCGAGACGACGGACCGGCTGTTGATCCTCGCCACGAACGGGCGAGCCTATACGCTCGCCTGCGCGGGGCTGCCGGGCGGGCGGGGCATGGGCGAGCCGCTGCGGCTGATGGTGGACCTGCCGAACGAGGCGGAGGCGGTGGCGATCCTGGTGCACCGGCCCGGGGGGCGGCTGCTGGTCGCCTCCGATGCGGGCGACGGGTTCGTGCTGCCGGAGGACGAGGCGGTGGCCCAGACGCGGGCCGGGCGGCAGGTGCTGAACCTGCGGGGGAGTGCGCGGCTCCGGGTCGCGCGGCGGGTCGCGGGCGATCACGTGGCGGTGGTTGGCGAGAACCGCAAGATGCTGGTCTTCCCGCTCGCCGAGCTGCCGGAGATGGGGCGCGGCAAGGGGGTGCGGCTCCAGCGCTACAAGGATGGGGGGCTGAGGGACGCGGTGACCTTCGAGCTCGCGCAGGGGCTCGTCTGGAAGGACCCGGCCGGGCGCACCCGCACGGTGATCGAGCTCGGCGACTGGCTGGGGGTCCGCGCCTCGGCGGGACGGATGGCGCCGCGGGGCTTCCCGCAGGACAACCGCTTCGGCTGAGGCGGTCCGGGGTCGGGGAGGGGCCGGCATGGCGTCGCCGCTGTGGCCGGGCCCGGAAAGCCCTGGGTGCTCAAGGTTGAGCAATCTCGCAAGTGATTGATATAAAACTGCTTTTTGTCACTCATTAACCACCTGGAAAGGATTTTGGCCGCTGCTGCGGGTTGTGGCGCCGCTTATACGACCTCCGGGTGATCCCTCCTGGCGATCCCTGCGGGCCGCGCTTGCTCGGACCGGGCGAGGCTCCTGTGGAGCCTCGCCCGGTCCGTCGCCCGGAGCCACCCGCGCAGGGCGAGGGGGGTGCAGCCTGGACCGACGCGCGCAATCGGGCCGCGCCTGCCTGGGCGGGCGCGTCTATCGCGCCTGCCGTCACGCCGGAGGCGTGCCTTCGGCACGACGGGCAGGCAGGCGCGGACCGATCTGTCGCGGGACAGATCGGTCGGGAGGGTGGAGAGGTGGCGCCTCACATGGGAAGAAATCCCAAGCCATCACCCGGAGCCCGTATCAGTAGGCGTTGCGTGTATCCAGGAGCCGAAGCGGCGTCATCGCCAGCACGTAGAAGTCGAGCCAGATGGACCAGTTCTCGATGTAGTAGAGGTCATGCTCGAAGCGCTTCTGGAGCTTCTCAGGATCGTCGATCTCACCGCGCCAGCCGTGGATCTGCGCCCAGCCGGTCACGCCCGGCGGCACCTTGTGGCGGGCGGCATAGCCCTCGACGATCTCCTCGAACGCCTGCTGCCGGCTGGAGACCGCGGCGAGCACATGCGGTCGCGGGCCGACAAGCGACAGGTCGCCGCGCAGCACGTTGACGAGCTGCGGCAGTTCGTCGAGCGAGGTCTTGCGGATGAAGCGGCCGACCCGCGTCACCCGCGGGTCCTCGCGCGTCACAACCCTGCGCGCGGTCGCGTCGGTGCTTTCGTGATACATCGAACGGAACTTCCAGACCTCGACCGAGCGGTGGTTGTAGCCGTGGCGCATCTGGCGGAAGATCACCGGCCCGCGGCTCTCGAGCCGGATCGCCAGCGCCACGGCGAGCATCACCGGCGCGAGCAGGAGGAGCGCCACGCCCGCGAGCACCAGGTCGAAGGCGCGCTTGCGAATGCGGCCCGAGCCGGCGAGCGGTCGGCGCATCACGTCGATCAGGCCGCCCTCCGCCGCCCCCGAAGCCCTGCGCCGGGGAAAGGCGTAATCGGCGCTGTAGGCCGAGAGGCGCACGTCGAGCGGCAGGACCTTGACCAGCGACAGGAGCTCGCGGATGCGCCGTTCGGCGCTGAGCGGCAGGGTCACGATCACCATGTCGATCTCCGCCCGGCGCACGAATTCGACCAGCGAACGCACCGAGCCGATCTTGGGCACCCCCATGACGACGGGGGGCGAGCGCAGGTCGTCACGGTCGTCGAAGATGCCGCAGACGCGGATGTCGTTTTCCGGGCTAGCCGTCAGCGCGCGCATCAGCTCGGCCGCGTTCTCGCCGCCGCCCACGATGAGCGCCCGGCGCTCGGAGAGGCCGAAGTCGCGGACCCAGGTGGCGCACATCCGTACCACCGCGCGACCCGGCAGGCCGAGGAGGGCGACGCCTGCGGCCGCTGCGGCGAGAAACGGTGCCGGCGGCGCCGTCCAGATCCCGGCGAGCAGGCCGGCGCCGGCCCCGACCACCCCGGCCGCGACAACGCGTGCCCAGCCGCGCCAGAGGCGTGCCAGCGCCCGTAGCCCGTGGTCGCCGCCGAGGCCGAGGGCCCCAACGCAGACGAGTGCCGTGAGACACGCGCCGAGCGCAGCGAAGCCGGGTACGAAGGTCGAAGGCGCCGTCGTTGCGTAGGCGGCGAACCAGAGGCCGAGAGCTGTCGTCGCGAAATCGACGCCTCGCGCGACGGTGGCGAGCGTGAGCGGCGAAACCGGCGAGCGGCGCAACCCCTGCGCGATCCGCTCCGCCGCCGCGTCGCGATCGTTGCGCACGGCCGCTACCGCGCCGGAACGATCGTCCTGAAAGTCGCGCATCGTCGCCCCGCTTGCCTGCACCCGCAGCCGTCCTGGACCTTCCGGCCTAAGATGCCTTTACGTGAGGCGAGTCGGGAGCGGCCAAATCGGCGTCTGGTTAACGCAAACCGCCGCGCGGGAGGCCCGCGCGGCGGCTGAACTTTCGACCCCGAGGGGGTCTGCGTCAGGTGTTGGTGGTCTTGCCGCTCTTGAGGCCCTGACGCTCCGCCTCTTCATCCGCGCGGTTCTTCAACCGCTCGGCGGCTTTCTCGGCCGTGCCCTTGGCGGATTCGGCGATGTCGGAGCCTTTCGGCGTGTGCTTGTCCACCTCGCCCGCCGCCTCGTCGGCCATGTTCAGCGCCTCGTCGGCCACGGCCATGCCGACGGCCTTGGCCTTTTCGGCGTTCTCGCGCGCGGCCGTCGAGAGCTGCTCCTTCACCCGGTCGGCCTGTTCGCCCATCAACTCGTCTTCGGTACGGGTCCGGGGCAGAGCGCTGCCGAACGCTGCGCCCAGCGCCAGGGCCAGCGCACCGAGCACCAGCGGCTGTTCCTCGAGCATCCGGTCGAAGTTATCCCGCGCCGCCTCGCCGCCGCGGCGCGCGCGGTAGCGGGCGTCGTAGGCCGCGGACCGCGCGCGGTCGCTCGCGGAGCGGAAGCCGTCGCGCGTCC